>CAYUVM010000001.1:0-42433 GCA_964447935.1 uncultured Cytophagia bacterium
GCAAATCAATTCCAATTCGCTTTTACCTAAAACCGTGCCGAACACTATTGATTTTCGCACCATTTAAATGGACGTTTTTGACCTACCCAGACCACAATTTCTTAATAAATTTAAGTTTCCACAAATCACCTTTTAAATGGGTTCCCCCTTGGCCGTCGGCTATCGTAAGACAACGGTGCCACTATTTAATCTATTATTTTCATTCTCGCGGTTATTCTTAACTGCGTCAGTTTTGCGTTAATATTTTCGTTTTCATATTATACCATGGGTCAATCAATACTCCGCCAGATGCACGACATTGCACTCGACGACGCCCGAACCGCTGCAATCGGAGCAGGAGCTTTCGCGCGGGAAACCATCGGGGTCGTATTCTGTCACCCAACCGTCGCCGCCACAATCGCCGCAGCGCGCGCGTCCGGTATTGCCGCAATTATCACAATAAAGCAGCTCCTCGGCGTCCTCATCGCCCAAGCTCGACGCTCTTTTCGCCCAGGATGCAGAAGTGCGGTAGCTCTTTTCAACGCCGGTTCCCTTTAAATACATAACGGCGAGATTGTACATGGCTTTGGTATTGCCGCGGTCCGCGGCGCCTTTGTACCAGCGATATGCTTCGTCATAATTGCGATCGACGCCCGTTCCGCTCACGTACATATACCCGATATTTTTCATCGCTTCAGCGTTGCCCAACTTGGCGGCTTCGGAATACCAAGTGAGCGCTTGCTCGTAATTCCGCGGCACGCCGTGTCCGTTAAAATGGCAATCGCCCAACAGACTCATCGCCTCGTCGTGCTTGGCCTTCG
The DNA here is from genome assembly GCA_964447935.1 of uncultured Cytophagia bacterium. GTDB lineage: Bacteria > Zhuqueibacterota > Zhuqueibacteria > Zhuqueibacterales > Zhuqueibacteraceae > Zhuqueibacter. The sequence goes on from CAYUVM010000001.1 coordinate 801, forward strand.
CCGCCTCGCTCAACAACGGAATGGCTTTGGAATAATTTTTTGCATCAACCGAACCGGCGTCGTAATAAAGCAAACCCAGATTCGTCGTCGCTTCCAGATTGCCCAGCGCCGCCGCTTGCACGATCAACTCGACCGCCTCGATCATGTCCGGCTCGACGCCCTGCCCGTTCCAATAGAGCACGCCGAGATTATTGAGCGCGACCGGATTCTTCTGCGCCGCGGCGCTGCGCAGGCCGCTCAAACTCGCCGCCGGATTTTGCGCCACCTCGACGCCGGCAAGTTGCTGCTTCTGCAGCCGCAAAGGCCGGAGCGGAGAAACCGGATTATTTTTTGCCGTTTCGTGTTTTGCTTTCGCGCGCATGCCTTGTTGAATGCCCTCGCGCAGATTGCCGGTGGCGAGGCTCAAGGCCGCGCCCAAAGCATTGCCAATAAAATTGGCATTGTTGCTTACTGTGGTTTGCTGCATTTTTTTCAGCATGCCATAAGCGATCACGCCGGGCGGCGCGTCATAGCCGCTTTTGATCGCGTATTCAAACATGCGGGAAGCCGTGTCCATATTTTTTTGCGCGCCTTTTCCGGAGTAATACATTTTCCCGATCATCACGTATGCTTCCGGATCGTTTTGTTTGCCGGCGCGCTCAAAATGTTCGAGCGCTTTGGTGAAATTGCGCGGTACGCCTTCGCCGTTGAAATACATTTCCCCCAAACGCGTGTGCGCCGGACCATAGCCGGTTGTGGCGGCTTTGGAAAACCATTCGATCGCCTTGCTGGAATTGGCCGGCGTGTTGGCCGCGCCTTCGAGACACATATTGCCCAAACTGATCATCGCTTTGGCGTCGCCTTGATCCGCCGCCTTGCGATACCATTGTAGCGCCTTCTGACTGTTCGGCGCGCCGGCGGTTCCTCGGGCATAATATGCGCCCAAGAGGCTCATGCTTTCAACATCCCCGGCCAAAGCGCCTTTCTCGAACCACGAAGCCGCTTCGAGATAATTTGATTTTTCATCATTGAGCTTGCCGAGATTTCGCATCGACGGCGCATAACCCTTCGCAGCCGCCTGGCGATACCACTCGTTCGCTTGGTCAAGATTTTTTTCAACGTGAATGCCGGCGTGATAAAAAGAACCGAGGCCGTGCATGGCCTCTGCATAATTTGCCTGCGCCCCGCGACGGCAATATTCAAAAGCCGCCGCGGTGTTTTTCTCGACGATAATTCCTTCCGCATAAATGTTTCCGAGAATGGCGCTTCTGGAAAGGTCGCCGTTCTCCATCGCGTTTTTGAGCCAGTTCACCGCTTCCATGGCAACGGCACCGGCCTTTTTCTCGGCGGCAAGCTCCAGCCAATCAAGCGCCTCCATATCATCGCGCGGCACAACTTCGCCCTGCAAATGTATAAAGGCGAGGCGCCGCACCGCCGGCAGATACTCCGCTTGCGCCGCGGATTTCAACAGCGCGAGAGCGCGCGCGGTATCGCGATTTTCGCTCGCGCCGTTCAGAATTGTTTCGGCCAGCAAGTATTGCGCTTCAACCAAGCCGTTCGCGACGAGGCGTTGCGTTTCCGCCAGAGCCGGCACAGCAAACGTTTTTGCTGCGGCCTCGTCTTTGGAAAAGTTGCATTCGCCGCGCGCATGAAACACGGCCAGCCACATCGCCGCCAGTGGTCTGCCGGCGTCTGCCGCAAACCGAAACTGCTCATTGGCCAACGGCCGATTTTGCGGCCGCGCCAGACCGAGAAAATTTGCCAACGCCGCAGCATGCGTTTTCTCCACGAGATCGAAAGCGTAAGCCGCGCCGGCGTTTACCGCCGTGGCATGTTTAAACGAAGCGCCCGCGAGCAGCGAAGGGCCGGACAACGCCACGGTGATTCCCAGATGATCATCGGCGGCAAGATCACAGGGGTAAAGTTTGTCTTGTTCGATCCAATCCTCGCCCACTCGGCGAAAAACATAAACGGCGCCGCCCTCGCGCTGCCGGCCGTTGTCATCCTGCGCGCCAACCACCGCAAACTCTCCGCTGATCGCCACGACGCTGCCAAACCGATCTTTGCGGTCGGCGTCGCCAACCTTCAGCGTTTTTTGCAAACGCCATTCCTGGCCGTCGCGTTTATAAATGTAAGCCGCCACATTGCCCTCTGCGCCGATGATCGCATAGTCGCCGGAGATATCCACGGTCGAGCCAAAGTAACCTTGTTGAACCGGATCGGGCGGCTTGAGGCGTTTCGTTTTTTTCCAATCGCCGTCCTCGAGCGCATAAAAATAAACCGCGCCCGACTTCACGATTTTGTCCGAGTCAAATGGCACGCCGGCAATCGCGTGTAGGCCCGAAATGGCCACGGCGTTAAATTCATGCAACGTTTTGGACGGATTCAATCGCGCTTTTTTGCCGAAGAGAATTTTCAAGCCGACTTCCCCGACCTTGGCGCCGGTCGAATGGCCGTCCGGATCGAAGTTCGCTTTCTCTTGCCAGGCCTCGCCGGCGCGTTGATAAAAGGCAATTTCTTTGCCGCCGCCGGCAATGGCCCATGCTCCCGAAAGCGCGACGTGCGTGTTCTTCTCGGTTTCATGCAACGCCGCGCTTTGCTTCCAGCTTTGGCCGTCATAACGATAAACATACGCCTGCTCCCCGCCCACCACCGCATAGTCGCCGTCAATGGCGACGCTGTAGCCGTACAAGCCTTGCACTTTTTCATTTTCGCGCAGCGTGGCAACTCGCCGCCAGTCGATGCCGTCGTTTTCATAAATATGCGCCGCATTCACTGCGGCGATAATGGCCCGCCGCCCCGAGATGTCCACGGCTTTGCCGAAATAACTTTTCGCATTGGGCGCCGTCAACGGAATTCTGATTTCACCATCTGTTTGCGCGAATGAAGCAACGGTATAGAAAATAAGTGTCGTGACGGCATGAATCAATTTTTTCATACAAACTCCAAATGGTTGAAGTGTGCGAGTACAGCCCGTCTTGGCTGTGTGGGATTCTGTGAAATTATGAACGCCTCGTACTCAGGTCCGACTCTGTCTGATCCTGCTATCGAACAAGTGGCATTTTGCTGATTTCTGACAACGGACGCCGCCATACGCCGCTGCCATAAGTTCCTGCAAAGAGAGCCGAGCCATTCACAGCAAGCGAACAAACGTTTTTGTTCGTCAAGCCCGTATTGACAGCGCTCCAGCTTGTGCCGTTGTTCGTGGAAACAAAAACGCCGCCGCCAAAAAATCCCGCAAAGAGATTTGAACCGTGAAGTGCAAAACACTTGACAGTTGCGTTTGTCAAGCCGTTGTTGACGGGGTTCCAACTCGCGCCGTCGTTCGTGGAACGAAAGATTCCCGCGCTATAAATTCCTGCAAAAAGATTCGGACCGCTTATGGCAAGAACATGAATACTAGGACTTGTCAAGCCGTCATTGAGGGCTGTCCAGCTTGTGCCGTTGTTGGCGGAACGAAATACGCCATCACGGGTTGCCGCAAAAAGATTCGAGCCGTTAGCGACAAGAGACAAAATAGTAGTGCTCGTTAAACCGGTATTGACGGCGTTCCAGCTCTTACCGTTATTGGTCGAAAGAAACACACCACCATCAGTTCCCGTAAAAAGGTTGGCGTTGTTTATAATAAGTGAGTAAACACGGGTGTTAGTCAAGCCGCTATTGACGGCGTTCCAACTCTTACCGTTATTGGTCGAAAGAAACACGCCCCCATCAGTTCCCGCAAAAAGATCCGTGTCGTTTATGGCAAGAGAATTGACAGAAGTGTTTATCAATCCATTATTGGTGGCAGCCCAGTTTGCGCCGTTGTTGGCGGAAAGAAACACGCCACTAGCCGTTCCCGCAAAGAGATTTGAACCACTCACTGCAAAAGAACTGACATAAGTGCTTGTCAAGTTGGTATTGACAGCAATCCAGCTTGCGCCGTGATTGTTGGAAAGAAAGACGCCGCCTGCAGTTCCGGCAAAAAGGTTCGAGTCGTTCACTACAAGAGAACGGACAAAAGTGTTCAATAAGCCGTTATTGACCGCCGCCCAACTTGCACCGTCATTTGTGGAAACGAACACGCCGCTATTCGTTCCCGCAAAAAGTTTCGATCCGCTCGTGGCAAAAGAATTAACAACAGTTTTCGTCAAACCGGTATTGACGGCAGTCCAGCTTGTGCCATTGTTGGTGGAAAGAAACACGCCGCTACGAGTTCCGGCAAAGAGATTCGAGCCACTGACAAACAAAGACCAAACCTCAGTGCTTGTTAAACCGTTATTCACGGCCGTCCAGCTTGTGCCGTTGTTGATGGAACGAAACACACCGGGGCCCAAAGTCCCCACATAGAGCTCCGAGCCGTTCACGGCAAAAGATCTAACATCACTGTTCGGCATTCCGGTATTGATGGGAGTCCAATTTGTACCGTTGTTAGCGGAAAGAAACACCCCGCTATTAGTTCCCGCAAAGAGACTTGAGCCGTTCACAAAAAGAGAATAGACATTCATGTTTGTTAAACCAGTATTGACGGCCGACCAGCTTTTACCGTTGCTGGTGGAAAGAAACACGCCGCCGCCTTCAGTTCCCGCATAAAGATTCGAACCCTTCATGATAAGAGACACAACAGCAGTTTTTGTCAATCCAGTATTGACGGCGGTCCAGCTTGTGCCATTGTTGGTGGAAAGAAACACGCCGCCATTAGTTCCCGCAAAAAGATTTGAGCCGTTGACGGCAAAGCAAGTAATTCTGCCTCCATGGGGTCCATTGGTTTGGACCCACTGTGCATAAAGGCTTTGTGCTTCGAGTAGAACAGCGACTGCAAAGAAACAAAGCAGACGTTTCATGTTTTTGTATGCAAAAATTGTTTTCATCATCCACCTCCGAAGTTAGGTTTTGCTACCAGAACCAGCCCAGCTGTTTAATCGAAGCAAAGGTTAGTAGGAACGCATGCCGCACAAAATTCAGGTCTTATCTGATGCGATAGAAATTCACGCCTCTCGCCCACGGAACGCCCGGTCGCGGTTTTGCCATCTCTCGTTCCAGCGCTCGGTTAAAGACTACCCTTGGCTGATTTATTCCAACCCCGGCAGCTCGTGAATTTTCTTATAGACTTTTGTTTCGCCGCCAGAAGGTGGAGCGAGATAAAGGTATTCGGCTGAGATGATCATGTTGCGCATAGCGCCGTCCATCGACAGCACTCCCGGCCGCTCAACGTGCCAGCGGTGTTGCTGCTTTTCGTACAAAGCTTGATAAGTGCCGTCTGCGGCAAACTCCAGCACGCTTGTGTTGATCAGCCACAGTCTCTTCTTGGGATGATAAACCGCGCCGCGCACGCCTTCTTTCGAGGCGATCCAACTGCGGCTATAGTCGGCGCCTTTCCACATGCCGGCGAGGAGCTTGATCTGCTCGCGTATCATCGCCTCGAAATCGATATCGAATCGGCCATTGTCGATGGTGAGGGTTCGCCCGGGGCCGGCCTGCATTTGCGCGGCAAATGTTCCGCGAATGCCCGAGGCGTCAATATGCGTCACCTGCACGGTTCCGGAAACCGATTTGTATATTCCGGCTTCCTCGATCGGCAGCCCCCTCATCAAAACGGCTCCGGCTTTGCCCGACTCTGACTTTTCCTGCGCTACCATCGCATACTCTCCCGGCGCCGCGATTCCGGAAAACCCGAGCGTGAAGGTTTCCATCATATATTGATCTTTGCGCAGCAAGCCAGTGATGAAAAGCAAGCTATCCTTCGGGCTGCCGACGCTCAACGAATCGGCTTGCCATTCCTTGCCGGCGATGTCGGCTTTGAAAACGTCGCCGCTTCTTTCAGGCGCTTGGCTTTCCTCGGGATCTTTCTTGCAAGAGATGATCGCTGCCGCAAGGAGCAGCGCGGCCCACATTAACGTCGTTGAGAGCGGGCGAACGCATTTCGCGTCGCGTCCGTCATTGTGTCTGGCTGATTGCATAAGATGACCTCAAGATTGGGAGATTGGGGTTTGAAACAATCATCGATTGAGCTGTGAACAGCTAACTCTCACGCCATTATCATAACATGCGATGGAGCCGAAAGGCTTGTTGGGATCATTATATGTCCAACTGCCGTGCTTGTTTCCATTTTTGTAAGATCCTTCAATGATAAAATATCCTTGTTCATTCAACTCTTTATAAATGCCGTTTTGCACGCCGTTCTCGTAATTAGCCATAACGCGTTTGATCCCATTCGGATGATACTCGAGCGTCAATCCGTGCATCAAATCGTTTAAATAATCAATCTCTTTCAACTTGGCGCCATTCTCGTCCCAATAACTCCAAAGACCATGTTTCTTGCCGTTCAGATACAAGCCTTTTGCTTTCCGAAGGCCGTTAGGATGAAATTGCAGCTCTGGATTAGTATCGAGCGCCCGTTCTTGTTGTCGCCGTTGCCAATAAACCACAAACTCCTCGACAAATTCTATCTTCTCGGAGGGAGAATCCCCGAACCAACCTACATTTCGCTCTTTCCATTCCCGATCAACTTGCTCCTTCTTGTATTGATCGAACCAGAGCTTATAGCCATGCTCGATACGGTCTTTGTTAACCCGTTCTAATTCATCCACAATTTTAAATCCAAGCTCGTTGCCATATCGTGCCGGCAACCACTTCAACACTTGTCGATGCAACTCCCGCAGATAATCATTTCTCGTTCGCGCGTCAATATTCGCTCTTTGATTGAGCGCGGTGAAGTCCTCGTACAATTTTTGGTTTTTATAGCCGGATTCAAAAAAAGCGTCTATATCGGTAACGTCTTTATTTAATGATAGCGCGCCTCTTAACAGATTCTCCGCAGATTTTGTTCCGATCTGCCACAGGCCATAATAGTATCGTTCATGAGAGCTTTCAGCCGCTTGCCCAATTTCAACGCCAATTCTAGCATAGTCAATAATGGCTTTGTTCACTCCACTGGTGGCGATACCCAAAAGATCGTTCCATTTTTGGGGCCGCAGCGTCCTGTACAGATTTGAATTGGGGTTATTGAATTTTGTCGGCATGGCAGCGCCAATGACAAAGTAACGTTCGTAGATCGAAGAAACTTTCCACGCGTACGCTAACGTTTGCGCGCCTTCATTTTGCAACGCATTTTGCTGCGCACGGCTATGGCTTCCCCAAACCGTTATTGCCAACATTAATGTGATTCGCCGCGAAGCACGTGACATATTTTCGAGATCAATGAACAGAAGTCTCATGATCATTCTCCTTGAAAAAGATTCAAAAGACGAAATCTGGCTTACACCGCTTTTCCGGAAGAGCTATTCCGGAGTGAGCTTTTACACCTTCTTTTTGCCTCACCTCACCACCAACATCTTCCTCGTCTTCACAAACCCCTTCGCTTCGAGGCGATAGAGGTACACCCCGCTGGAAAGATGTTTGGCGTCGAAAACCGCTTCGTGCAAGCCTGCTGGTTTGAGCTCGTTGTGCAGCAGCGTGGCGACCTCCTTGCCGGAGAGATCGTAGACTTTGAGCGTTACCTTTTGCGCGGAGGGCAGCGCGAAGGAGATTTGGGTTGAGGGGTTGAAGGGGTTGGGGTAGTTTTGTGACAATGTAAACGACGAGGGCATGTCACTTTCGATTTCTCTTGCTCTCACCGCTGTTGTCGATTGAATGCTTCGGAACACTCCACCGCCTTGTGTTCCTGCAAAAATATTTGCACTCGAATTGATTGCAAGAGCATAGACAAAAGTATTTGTTAAACCAGCGTTAACCGCGGTCCAACTATCGCCATTATCCAGTGAATGGAAGACCCCACCACTAGTCCCTGCAAAAATATGCCCACTAACATTGATCGCAAGTGCATAAACTAAAGTAGTGGTCAAACCGGTGTTGATGGCCGTCCAACTGCTACCATTATTCAGCGAGCGGAACACACCGCCACCAAAAGTCCCCGCAAAAATATGCCCACTCGCATTGATGGCAAGAGCATAGACAAAAGGATTTGTCAAACCGGAATTAACGGTCGTCCAGCTACCACCGTTATCCAACGAACGGAACACCCCATTACCACCAGCAAAAATATGCCCACTCGCATTGATCGCAAAAGCACTGACAATAGTCGGACCGTTATTGACAGCCATCCAACTGCCACCATTATCCATCGAACGAAAAACCCTATTGTTCGTCCCTGCAAAAATATGCCCACTGGCATTGATCGCAAGAGCATAGACTAGCGCATTGGTTAAACCGGTGTTGACGGCCGTCCAACTGTCACTATTATTTAGCGAACGGAACACACCACCACCAAAAGTCCCCGCAAAAATATGCCCGCTCGTATTGATGGCAAGAGCGGTAACGTTGGTATTTCTCAGACCGTTATTAACCGCCGCCCAACCGCCGCCGTTATCCAACGAGCGGAACACTCCACCACTATCAGTTCCTGCAAAAATATGTCCATTCGCATTTATTGCCAAAGTTTTGACAACAGTAGTGATCAAACCAGTGTTGATTGCCGCCCAACTGCCACCGTTGTCCAGTGAGCGGAACATGCCACGGCCACCAGTTCCCGCGAAAATATATCCGTTTGCAGTAATAGCAAGTGCGTAGACATAATTGCTTGTCAATCCGCTATTGACGGATGTCCAACTGCCGGCATTATCGAGTGAGCGGGATATTCCGCCGCCAACAGTTCCTGCAAAAATATGCCCACTCGAATTGATTTCAATAGTATAAATATAAGGATTGGTCGAGCCAATGTTGATTGCTGTCCATCGGTCGCCATTATCCACTGATCGATACATGCCACTTCCAAAAATCCCTCCACCAACAAAAATATGTCCACTCGAATTGATCTTAATATCACCAACAACACGATTTCCCAAGCCGGTGTTAACGGCTGCCCACTGGTCGCCATTATTTACTGAGCGGAATACTCCTCCACCGCCAGTTCCGACAAAAATATCCCCGCTTTTATTTATAGCGAGAACATTGACAAAAGTCTGTGTCAAACCGTTATTGACTACTGTCCAATTACCGCCGTTATCGAACGAGCGAAACACTCCAATCCCAGTTCCGGCAAAAATATGCCCACTCGAATTGATCGCAAGGGTTTTGATAAAAAGAATAGTTAAACCAGTATTGACGGCAGTCCAGCTCTCTCCGTTGTTTGAAGAACGGAATACCCCACCATTAGTTCCCGCAAAAATATGCCCACTGGAGTTAATGGCAAGAGCTCGGACATCAATATTTGTTAAACCGTTATTGATGGCCGTCCAACTGCCGCCGTTATCTAGCGAGCGGAACACACCACCATATAGAGTTCCCGCAAAAATATGCCCACTTGAATTGATGGCAACAACATTGATAAAACCTCCCAAAGGCCCATTGGTCTGTTGCCAGAAGTTCGTTTGCGCCAAAACAGGAGGATGGTTTGACGTCAACATGAGAGCAACACTAAACGCCAAGAAATTCTTTACAAGTTTCATCGCGCACCTTATTGAAATGAGTTAGTTAATACAATTCCGCAACGATAAAGTCAGACTGGCTCTTAAAGGTGTTGAGAGATTCCAAAGATCATCGTGTGACAACCGGACCTTACATTATGTCTTATCTCATCAACAACATCTTTCGCACCTTCACAAAATCACCAGCCTCGAGGCGATAAAAAAATACGCCCGAAGCCACTTGCACGCCGGCGTCACTCTTTCCATCCCATTGCACGCTGCGAATGCCTGCCTCTTGCACGGCGTTGATGACGATGCGCACTTTTTGGCCGAGCATGTTGTAGATCACCAGCTTCACATGCGACGACTTCGGCAAATCATAACGAAACGTCGTCGTTGGATTAAATGGATTCGGATAATTTTGATAAAGCGCAAAAGTCTTCGGCAGCTCAACGACATTGTCCGCAACCGAGGTGGCGTTCGGATCGATCATGACCGTGGCGTCGGCGGCGATTTTGAGCGGCTCGATGTTGCCAGCGTTGTCGGCGGCGAGAATGAAGAAGCGATAGGTGTTGCCGGGATCGCCGGAGAACACGAGGGAGGCGTCGGCGAGGTCGCTCTCGAAAAGTTCGAAAGGCTGGTTGTTTTCGGAAACGTACAAAGCATACGCGCGAATCTTGGAGCCGGCGGCGGCGTCCTGGCCGGACCAGCGCAAAGTGAACGTGGTGGTGTTAATCGTGGCCGGCAAAGCTGCGATGCGGCTACTGGGAATCAACGCATCGACGGTATTGAAAATCTCCGGTGTGTCGATCGGCTCGTTGGTGTCGAACACGATACTCGCTTTGGCACGCACCACCTCGCCGGTCTTGGCAGTGTTTCTGGGACGGATGGTGTAATTCGCAAAACCTTCGCCGCGATGTTGCGCGTTGTTCACCGGCAAAAATCCGTTGAACACCGGCAATTGGCCGGTGGCGGGATCGATAGCGCGGAAAATCCAAAACGCTTCGTTGGTGGTGACGTCGAGGCCGGCGTTGACGTCCACGAACACGCCGAGCGAATCGCGCACGTCGAGGCGCGTGCTGTAAAATGCGCGGTTCTCCGGCACGGTGAAAGAGCGATTGGAAAAACCAAAATTGCCGAGGCGGAAACTGCGGCTGTCGAGCGTGCTATCAAGCTTCTGCCGAATCGTCACCACCTGCGCCGCGGCCGTGGCTTTGGTGGAATCATTCTCGAAGCGGATGGTGTAAGGCAAGGTCTGCGTTGCGGTGATCCATCGCTCGTCGCCGAAGCCGGCTGGGCCGGTGATGTCGTTGGGGTCGATGGCTCTCTGCACTGGAATTTCAAAACACTTTGAACCGGGAGCACAGGGGCGATCTTTGGGAGCAGGTGGCAGGGGATCAACAGGAGGGTAATCTGGTAAAGAGCCTCCTCCACCTTTACATGCTTCTGCTTGCGCATCTTCAAAAAAAGACTCACCGAAAATCACCACCCCGCTATAATATACTATTGCTACTCCTTTGCAGATGTCAAATTCCAGTCCGTCAGCGCCAAATACTGAGCGACAGGACGAAATCATTGCATTCAAGAAAATCAAGTCACAAATAATTTTTTCGCTGCCACAAAAATCGTAACACGAATCATGAATCAAACAAGACGATGAAAATATCAAATCAGGTACGCATGAACAAATGCCGTCATAAATCCAATTGATCGGACATTCATTTGCTGAGTTAGTATTGCCGGGCAACAACGCCTGTATTGGATTATTGATGTCCAAATTTACCAATGTCCTAAACAACTCAAACCGAAGCTCTCCTTGCACCTTTGAGTATATTGTTATTGAACCACGGACACCGGGCCGCAAATAATCTCGCGGCCCCTTTGGTTCTCGATAATCCGTGTAAAGGCTGTGAAACTTATACTTCAAATGATCTGGAGAATACCCAATTGACGCTCCTGATAAGCTGGCTACAATACTACTTGAACGTGGAATATCAATATTGCCAGCGTTCATAAAATCGATTGTTACAGAGACAATTTGCCCCTCACGCGCTGCTGATGGAAATTGCACTTTGGTGACTAACAGTTCTTCAGTACCAGGTACGACCTCGAAGCCATTCAATAAAGAAACCATTTTTCCAGATTGAGTTTGCACACTCAGATCGTAAAAACCCAACACCGCGCCATTCAAATTGAATGAAGCAAATGCTTTTGTTTGATCAACAATAAGCAGGTCATGAGCAAGGATTGTCGAGTTCCCTTTTTTTAAAGTTACCGTCATACTGTTGTCGAACTTTGCACCGAGCAATTGTACCGTTACCTGCCCCGTGTTGCCTCCAACTTTAGAATCCACCAAATGAATCGCAAACGCCAAGCTATCCGCCTTCAAACTAAACGCGGCTTTCACACTACTTTGTGAGCGGCTGCTCAACAGCAGAAAGTATTTTCCAATTTGCGACGACGGAATTAAAACTTGTTGAGTGGCTTTCTGTGGCTCAATCGAAGCAAAATCATAGTCATTCAAAGTTGGCGTGCGCCCGAAGGCCACGTACAACTCATTCGCTGCCGTGCTGTCGCTGTTTTGTAAATCGAGTTGAATGGTCGCGCCGGTTTCGCGTGATTCCAGTTTATAATATCGTTTTTCTTCCGCGGCCAACATTCCTGTCACCGGCACGCCCAACTTCAATTCCTGCACATCCGTATCCATCAACGCCGCCGAAGCCAAAGCATTATTCGCCGTGTTGGTCTCGCGAATATTGCGGCGAATGTCCGTGCGCACAATGGCGTGATATTTTCCGGGGGTGACGCCGGGCAATTCGGCGGTGATATTGCCTTCGGCGTCGGCGCGGAAGAGTTGGGCGAGATTGACTTTCATGCTGATCTGCTGCGAGCCGCCGGGCGCAATGTCGATGTTATGCGTGAGCACGCCGAAGAGCGGGTCTTCCACCTGCCAAATTGTATCGGCGGAAATATACGCGGCCTCGCGCAAACGGCCAGTGGCGCGGTTGGCGCCGATGTTTTTGAGGGTCCATTTGATGGTGGTTTCCTCGCCGGGCATAGCGTTCGCGGGAATGATGATTTGGCTCACGATCAAATCCGCGGGCGCGGGTTGGATGATCTTGATGGGCTTCACGCGGGACGTGTCCGCGGCGCTGGTGGTCTCGCCGAGACGCACGTTGTTCAGCTCGGCGTTGTGTTCGTAAATGTCGTTACGGCTGTCGGTTTTCGTGATCAGAAAATACGTGCCCGCGGCAAAGCCCGGCATCTCGACTTCGATGCTGTCGGTGTAGCTCGCTTTCGGCGCCAAAATCAACCGGCGTTGCGGCGCGGCCAGCACGGCATCGGAAGCATCCAATTCGGCGTTGTTGGAGAGATAAACCGCGTCGTGCCACGTGGCGCCGTTCAAGCCGCCGTCGCCGCGGTTTTCTACGGTGTAAACCACGCGCGCTGGCTGTCCGGCATTCGTTTGCGCCGGCAATTTCAAACGCGTGATGAGCAAGTCCGGCGAGGGCGCCAACTTGATCCGCAGTGGCGTCCTGGACACGGTGAGGTTGTTCGCGCGGCCGGCGTCATTCACTGCATTCTCGACGTCGGTTTCGGCAATCAGAAAATAAGCGCCAGTCAGATTATTGGGCAGTTTGAAAGAATACTGGCGTTCGTAGTTCTCGGCGGCGCGCAGCGCGCCGCTGCGCGGAAGCGTGGCGATCAACAAATCCGCATTGCGTTCCAAAGTTTGGTCGAGCGAAAAATAAATGCGGTCATTCCAGCCGGCGGCCAGCGTCGCGGCTTGGCCGAGGTTCTCAACGGTAAATCGAATCGCGATCGTATTGCCGGTAAGCGCCGAATCCGGCTTGGTAAGCTCGCGCGCCGCCAAATCCACCGGCGGATAGGGCGTGACTGAGAACACGCTGCTGTGCAGCAAATTATTGTTCTCGTCCGTGTGCTCGTAAACGCTGTTGTTCGCGTCGGTCTGCACGGTGAGGCAATACGTTCCGGCGAGGTTCGTGGGCAGTGTCACCGTGCGCGATTGGTTGTAAACCGTGCTCGGCGCCAAACTGCGGTCGCGGTCCGCGCTGGCGAGCAAAATCGCTTTGGCCGGATCATAAACCGTTTCGGGCGAAAGATAAACGCGATCCGTCCACGCAATGTTTTCCGTGGCTGCGGCGCCGTTGTTGGAGCCGGTCCACGTGATGGCGAGACGATCACCGGCGCGAACCGAAGCGGGCGGCGCTTGCAGCGCGGTCACGCGCAAATCCGGCCACGGCGAAAGATCGATGCGCATGGCATTCGGGCTGCGCCCGCGATTGTCGGCCACGAACTGATTTTCAAACACGCGGCGATCGCCATTGGTCTCGACAAAAACGTAACGCGTGCCGCTGACGCCGTTCGGCAACGCAAACGCGCGGCGCACGGTGTAGCTCGAATCGACGCGCAACGCGCCGGAATACGTGAACGCGCCCAACGCCACAACGGAGTCGGCATTGAACGTCGCCTGCCGCGAGAGAAAAACGCGGTCATTCCACGAAGAGTTGAACACCGCGCCGGGGCCGCGATTGGCCACGGTCCAGCGCACTTCGAAATTTTTGCCGGAGCTTGCCATTAGCGGCAGTTCGACTACGCTCACTGCGAGATTTGGCGCGGTGATCAAAATAGACACTGGCGCTGGCGAAGTATTGTTGTTTTCAAACGTGTGCTCGAACACGCCGTTGTTCCAATCGGTTTTCACGAACACAAAATAGCGCCCGGCAAAACCGTTGGGAATGCGCACGCTGCGCCGCGCAATGTAGCTCGAATCGTCTTTGAGCGTGCTGTTGCGACGCAACGCGCCGAGCGCGAGGCTCGAATCAAGATTAAAAACCGCGGTGCGCGAAAGATAGATCATATCTTCCCAAGTTTTCTCAAAGGGCGCGCTCGCGCCTTCATTCTTCACTGTCCATTCCACGGTGACGTCTTCGCCGAGACTCGCGGTTGCAGAGGTCGCGCTGACTTGGCCTACGGTCAAATCCGGCGGCGGCATGAGCGTAATACGAATGGCCTTGCCGGTGGAAAAATTCAATTCTCTTTTATTCTCGTAATTCTCGCCTTCTTCCAACTGTGTTTGGCCGCCGTTGAGATCGGTGGCGACGAAGATAAAATAATCGCCGAAGATCGTATGCGGCAATTTTACTTTCGCCGAGGCCGTATAAGTTTGGCCGGCGTCCAGCGCGCCGCTGTGCGTCACGACGCCGAGCACGGTTTCGTTGACGCGAATTTTGTCGCTGCTGATGAAGTTAAAATCGAGCGTGTCGTTTTTGGAAAGGAAAATCGTCTCGAACCAACGGCTGCTGCCGGCGCGGCCCGTGCCGAAATTTTTCACGGTCCAGCTCACTTGCACCGAATCGCCGGAAAACGCATTGGCCGGAGCGAGCGCCGAAGTGATTTGCAAATCCGGAAAAGGACTAAGTTGCACTTGCACGGCAGCAGGAACGCCGCGATTGTCGTTCTCATCAGTTTCGTGCTCGCGATTAGTATAATCGGCAACGACAAAAACATAATGCGTGCCGGAAAGATCGCGCGGCAGCGTGTAGTTGATGAAGCTGTTATATCCCTGGCCAACGTCGAGCGCGCTGAAATTTTCGGCGCGACCGAGGTAGATCGCTTTCTGCGGATCGAATGTGACGGTGTTGGACAAGTAAACCGCATCGAACCACTGCGGCGCTTGCGTGCCGTCGTTGCCGGAATTGCTCACCGTCCAATCGATGCGAATCGATTGCGCGGAAAAAGCGGTCGGCGAAGCTTTCACGCTGGTGACATGCAAATTAGGCAGGCTGGGAACGAAACTGCTCACTTCGTTGGAAAAGTCGCTTTCATTGAGCGCGCTATCTATCGCCGTGAGGCGGTAGAAACAAATGACGTTGGGATTAAGCCCAGCGTCAACAAAAGTAGTCGTGCCGGCGGGAACGCTGTTGTGCAGCGTGAAATTGGGGTAATTCGTGCTGCGATAAATGCGGTAACGCAGCAAGTCGGTTTCAGCGTTGGATTTCCAGGTTAAAGTCGCTTTGTTTTGGACAACGACGGCGCGAAGTTCCTGCGGAATAGCAGGAGCCGCGATATCTTCGTCTGATTTTGAAATTCGCACATTGTCAATTGCCGGACCACAAGCGCCGGAAACCAAGCTGGTTAAAGTGAGCGTCGTCAGCGTGTCGATGGCAGTAAACCCAAAAGCTTTTCTCTGCCAACCCATATTTTGCCTGCTTTTGCCGGCGGTGTCGAAATCAAATTCCTGAGAAGCCCCTGCGGCGGTTACGCGCATTTTTTTAAGAGACGGGGCACAATCTGTATTGCCCGCCATGTCGAATTGAAGATAATAAGTCGATCCTTTAAGAGTTTTGAACGATTGGCTAATGGAACCGGCGGTGGTGCCGTTTAAATCGAGGCTTCGGCTGTTCTCAGATGCAATCCAATGAGTGCCTATATAGTCGATATTACCACCGGTCACTCTCCAACCTTCGATGGCCGCGCTTCCGGTTGGCAGTTCTATCCAACGATTACCAGGATTTACTGCTGCGAATTCAAAGCCGCCGTTCTTGAGCAAAACATCGTCTCTGTCAAGTGGCCAGCCGTTTTCATGATACAGTTGCAATATTTCATTTTGCGATAAAGCGCGGTTATAAATCCGCAAATCGTCCATACTGCCATTCAGATACTCTGAAGCGCCGGGAACATCTAAACCGATCAGCAATGGCGAGGCGTCCGGCGTTGGAATATTGGCGGCGCACAATTTTGTGTGTACCAAAACTCCGTCGAGGTAAGACTGGAGTCTGTCTGTGTTCTCGTCGAACGTCAGTACAACGAAGGTCCATTTGTTCAAAAAAGGATTGGCGTTGGCAACCGGCGCTTGGGAATAACAGGTCTCAATGAAACCCCATTCACGATTCATACGAATGTTGAGCGCATACTGTCTCCAAATGGAATCCTTCGATTTATGCGCAATCACTATAAACCCGCCGGCGCTATTATAATGCCAGTCCCTAGCATTAACCCACGCCGCAATGGTTATGGCTTGTGTGGGTGATTGCAGCGAGGAAGAATTCGGCGCTTCGATATAGGCGGTGCTGCCATTAAAGAGATAAGCCTGTTGCGGATTTCCGAACCGATCTGTCGTTAACTGTGGTGGCGTTGCGCCCCTCAGCGTGCCGTGATTGCTGTTGCCACTCATGTCGTTGGCGTTGCCGTTAAAGGGATAATAGGCTACCAAACCACAATCTTCCGCGTTTTCACATGCTTCACCGCTAATATCAGCAACCAACAAACCTGAAGGGCCAACCGCAGAATTCAAAACATGAAATTCCAAAGTATTCGTGCCCGCCACAAAACCGGTATCAATGTAAAACGGATCCAGACGTTGAAATTGCGTAGGCAAATTGGAAAAGCCGGTGTCGATTCCATTGATGAGAATGGTAAGACTATTATCCGACGTTATCTGGCCTGAGATTTTTGCGGTGCTCGGATCGAAACCGGATAAATCAAACGTCAATTTGTAAACATAAGTGCCAATGGGGAGCGATTGATTGCCGCCCGCCAGACTAATCCATGCCGAACCTTGCGGCGGCTGAACCCATAGGTTATTTCGCGCCACGACCTGCGGTGCCTGAGCGTTCTGCATGGAATAATGCAATTCGAGGCTCCCCGGCGTTTGCGCAATACCATCGTTGTTGACCCCAGTGCGAAAAAGTCCAGGAATAGGTTTTTGGGCAAGGAGGTTTCCACAAAAAATAATAATAGTAGTAACCGTAAGTATGAGAATGAATAAACGCTTGCTCATGATAAAACTCCTTAAAACATTTGTAGGACAGGTTGCCAAGCCTGCCGGCTTGGACAGCCAGGGCTGGCTGTCCTATGCTTCTATATCCGGCGGTTTAAGGCGCTATCTGACCAATAACATTTTCCTCGTCTTCACAAATCCCTTTGTCTCGATCCGATAGAAATACACGCCCGTCGCCACAAAACGGCCAGCCGCGGTTTTGCCGTCCCACAGCGCGTTGTGGAAACCGGCTTGCTGTTTGGCATCAACCAATACGCGCACGCGGCGGCCGAGGATGTCGAAGATTTCCAGCTTCACGTCCGCGGGCACGGGCAGATCGTATTTGATGGTCGTCGTCCGGTTGCTGAAGCTTCCGTTCGCGGAAAATGGATTCGGATAACTCTGGTGCAACGCAAATGTTTTTGGCAGCGCCACGGCGTTGTCTGCCACGGCAGTGGCGTTTGGATCGAGCGTCACCGTCACCTCGGCAACAGTTTTGGACGGCTCGACATTGCCGGCGTTGTCCGTGGCAAGAACGAAGAAACGATACGTGTTCCCGAAATCGCCGGAGAACACGAGCGAGGTGTCGGTGAGGCCGTCTTGAAAAAGTTCGAACGCTTGCGCATTTTCCGCAACGTACACGGCGTATTGGCGAACTTGCGAGCCGGCAGCGTCGTCCTGGCCTGACCAGCGCAACGTGAACGTCGTGCGGTTGAGCGCCGGCGGCAAAGCTTCCACGCGCGTTCTGGGCAGCGCCGCATCGATGGTATTGAAAATCTCCGGCGTGTCGAGCGGCTCGTTGGCGTCGAAAACAATGCGGGCTTTGGCGCGCACCACGTCACGAGTTTTGGCCGCGCTCTTCGGGCGGATAGTGTAATTCGCAAAACCCTCGCCGCGATGTTGCGCGTTGTTCACCGGCAGAAATCCGTTGAACACCGGCAATTGGCCGGTGGCGGGATCGATGGCGCGGAGAATCCAAAACGCTTCGTTGGTGGTGACGTCGATACCGGCGTTGACATCCACGAACACGCCGAGCGAGTCACGCAGGTCGAGGCGGGTACTGTAAAACGCGCGGTTCTCCGGCACGGTGAAAGAGCGATTGGAAAAACCAAAACTGCCGAGCCGGAAACTGCGGCTATCGAGCGTGCTGTCCAATTTTTGCCGAATCGTCACCACCTGCGCCGCAGCCGTGGCCTTGGTGGAATCATTCTCGAAGCGGATGGTGTACGGCAACGTCTGCGTTGCGGTGATCCAACGCTCGTCGCCGAAGCCGGTCGGGCCGGTGATGTCGTTGGGATCGACGGAACGGACGATGGGAGTTTCCCTTTGATCTGTGGGCGGCTCAGCGGTTGGGTTGCAGCGACTGATATCCTCCAGCGTCGGTTGCGCATAAATCGGTTGTGCCGACGTATTATAATTTGACCCGCAAGCGAAATGAGGAATATAATCCTGGCAAATATGCCCAAGAGGATCCCAGCGGTGATCGATGAAATTGTACGTTTGTTGTTTTAAACCAAAACGAAGATTTTGCTGATTGGCGAAACGTAGGCTCTCGCGGTTTTCCCCCGGAAGGAGCAGGCGCACGGTTTCAAACGAGGCCGCGGGATTGTTCGGGTCCGTGCGAACAAGCTTGACGGCATCCGAACAATCTTCCGTTTCACAATGTTCTCCGGATTCATCGGCGCTCAAAAGGGTCCATACAACACAGTTTTGATCCTTATAGTAACAATGTTTTTGCAAGTTTTCCAAGCCGGGCCCGGGCCAAATACGATTCAAAGATGAATAGCTGCTAATATCCACTTGTTCATCGATTCTTGTCAGCGTGCCTTGGGCTTCACGATTAAGAAAATTTCTATTCAAGTGCTCATCTTTGTCAAGCACGCAGTCGAAGCATTCCGCTGCTTTTTTCGCAAATCGCCTGGCAATCGGTATGGCAATCCGGCGTGAAAATTTATAGATCCGATGTACGTTAAGAACGAACGGCAGTATCGCTTGATCGTTCGAAGCCAAATTGTTGGTGCTTCCCTCTCTTGCTAAAACAAAGATCAAAACAGAACCCGACGCGCCTGGGCGGAGATTGGGACTCGGGTAGCCCGACGCTTCCGCAACGGGAACGTAAATACCGGTGTTGCCGGTGGCAAGCCCGTCGAGCGAAAGAGAGATTGGATGGCCGTTGGCGCTCTCGATGAATAATTCCTGGTGGATGTCAACATTCCCCTCGTTGCTAAAATAGACTTGAACCTGCGAAATGCCTCCTTCTCGAAGCGCTTGCGAATGCTCGATGCCAACGCGCAGTCGCGGCTCGCTGCCCGCCACGACTTCAAATCCACGCGGCAAGGTCGCGCGCGCAGAATTTTCATTGATCACGACGACGTTATAAACGTCGCGCGCTGCGCCGGCGAGATTAAAAGCCGCATAAGCTTTGGTGGGATCGATGAAAACCGTGTGCGCCGAGACGATCGTGTCTCCGGCGGCTTCCAGTTGAACTTGCATCAACGTGTCAAACTGCGCGCCGGTCAGGGCAACGGTTACAACCCCCGTGTTGCCGCCGATATTGGTTTCCACCGAATGAATGGCGAAATTCAGTTTATTCGCCAGCAACGTAAACGGCATATTGGCCGTTGTGGCGGCGCGATTATTTAATAGCAAAAAATAATTTCCGATCTTGCTCGACGGAATCACCACGCGTTGATCTTTTTGCTGCGGCGCGATTCCGGCAAAATCGAAATCATTCAACGTCGGCGTCCGCCCAAAGGCCACGTACAATTCATTCGCCGCCGCGAGTTCGCTGCTCTGCAAATCAAGTTGAATCGTCGCGCCGGCATCAACCGATTGCAACTTGTAATATCTCTTCTCCCCCGCCGCCAACGTTCCCGTTGCCGGCACGCCCAGCTTCAACTCGCGCACGTCCGTGCTCATCGTCGCGGTTGTGGCGAGCGCATTATTCAGATTGCTGCTCTCGCGAATGTTGTTGCGAATGTTCGTGCGCACGATGGCGTGATAATTTCCCGGCGCGAGGCCCGGCAGCTCCTCGGTGAGCTTGCCGTCGGCGTCGAGACGAAAAGCTTTGGCGAGATTGATTCGCGCTTGCTTTTGCACGGCAGCGCCCGGCAGCAGATCGATGTTGTACGTGAGCACGCCGAACACCGGGTCTTCCACTTGAAACGCCGTGTCCGCAGAAATGTAAACCACGTCGGTGAGGCGGCCAATCGCGCGGTTGCTGCTCACGTTCTTCAGCGTCCACGAGATCGTAATGTCCTCGCCCGGCACCGCATTTGCCGGCATGGTAATGCCGCTCACGATCAAATCCGCGGGCTGCGGCTGAATAACGATGATGGGCCGCACGCCGGTGCTGTCGCTGAGGCGAACGTTGTTGTCTTCGGCGTTGTGCTCGTAAATGTCGTTGCGGCTGTCGGCTTTGGCGATCAGAAAATACGTGCCCGCGGCAAAGCTCGGCATCTCCACTTCCACGCTGTCGGTGTAGCCAGCTCGGGGCGCGAGCGTCCGGCTCTTTTGCTGAAATTTCAAAACCGGGTCGCCCGCCTCCAGCGTCGTGTTGTTGGAGAGATAAAACGCGTCAAACCACGCGCTGTTCACCAGGCCGCCAGCGCCGCGATTTTCCACGCTGTACGTCACCATCAACGGCTGACCAGCATTCACCGTTCTGGGCAAGCTCAGTTTGGTGATCACCAGATCGGGCGAAGGCGCGAGCGTAATGCGCGTCAGCGTCGCCGCGATGATCACGTTGTTGCCGCGGCTGGAGTCACCGGCGGCGTTTTCGGCGTCGATCTCCACGATAAAAAAGAAATCGCCGGCCATGCCGTTGGGCAATCTGATCGGCGTGGCGCGCGAATATTTTTCCGCGGGCCGCAGCGCGCCGTTGCGTGAAACAGTCGCCAGCAACAAATCCTTGTTGCGCTCGAAAATTTTGTCCGTAGAGAGATAAACGCGATCCAGCCAACTTGAAACCAGCGTCGCGCCCGGGCCGATATTTTCTACGGTCCATTGCGGCGTGACCTCGGCGCCGGACAGCGCGGCCGGCGGCGCCGTCAAATCGCGCCCGGCCAAATTCACGGCTGGATACGCCGTGATCGTGATCGCGCGGCTGTGGCCGAAATTGTTGCTCTCGTCCGTGTGCTCGTAGATCGTATTGCCGGCGTCCGCGCGCACCGAAAGCGTGTACGTTCCGGCGAGCTGCACCGGCAACGTCACGGTGCGCGATTGCGCGTAATTCGCCGCCGGATCGAGATTGCGATTGCGCTCGGCGCTGGCGAGTAAGATCGCTCTGCCGGGATCATAAGTCGCGCCCGGCGAAAGATAAAGATAATCCGTCCATGCCGCGCTGGTCGTGGTGCCGCGGCCTTTGTTCGTCACCGTCCAGGTCGCCGTCAAACGATCGCCGGCGTGCGCGATTTGCGGGGCTTGAATATCCGTCACCTGCAGATCCGGCCACGGCGAAAGATCGATGCGCATCGGCAAACGGCTCCGGCTGCGATTGTCGTTGTCGCGCAAATTTTCAAAGACGCGGTTGTCGGCGTCCGTTTCCACAAAAACATAATATTCACCTGAAAAGCCGTTTGGAAGCGTGACCGTGCGGCGACCGATGTAGCTCGAATCCGGCCGCAATGCGCCGGAATAATTGAAACTGCCGAATGCCAGCGCAGAATCCGCCGCGAAATCCGGCCGTTTGGAAAGATAAATGCGGTCGGTCCACGCGTGATTGAAGACGGCGCCCGGACCGCGGTTCGTCACTTGCCAACGCACTTCGAGATTTTGGCCGGAGTTGCCGGCGGGAGGCGGCTCGACGGCGCTCACCACGAGGTTCGGAGTATTGATGAAGATCGCAGCCGGCGGAGAAACGTTGTTATTGTCGGATTGATATTCGAAGACATTGTTGCCGGCGTCGGTTTGCACGAACAGATAATGTTGCCCGCTGAAACCCGCGGGAATGCGAATGGAACGGCGCGCGGTGTAACCGGAATCCTGTTTCACGGCGCCGGAGCGAAATGCGCCGCCCAGGGCGAGAGCGGAATCCGGCTTGAAAGCCGCGGAGCGCGAAAGATAAATGAAATCGCTCCAGCCGGTTTCGAACGTCGCGCTGCTGCCGGCATTTTTCACGGTCCATTGCACGGCCACGTCTTCGCCGAGACTCGCGACCGGCGGGGTCACGGTCATTTGCGTGATCGTCAGATCCGCCGGCGGCGTGAGCGTGATGCGGCTCGAATCGCCGCGCGCGTTCCAGTTGTTCAATTCGAAATTGTATTCGTAAACTTCGCCTTCCTGTGATTGGAGGCCGCTGCCGCGCTGGTCGGTGTAAACGAAGAAAAAGTATTTGCCAAAAACCGCGTGCGGCAATTTCACTTTTACCGTGGCGGTGTAGCTCGCGCCGGCCTCCAACACGCCGTTGTGCGGCGCCACGGCCATCACGGTTTCGTTTATTCGAATGTTGGCGCCGCCGGTAAATCCCAGATCCAGCGAGTCGTCTTTGGAAAGAAAAATCGTGTCCGACCATTTGTCGGTGGCGGTTCTGCCGCTGCCGTTGTTTTTCACGGTCCAGCGGATTTGCACCGAATCGCCGGAAAAGGCATTGTCCGGCGCCACCGTGCCGGCGATCTGCAGATCTGGATAGGGGCTGAGCGTGACTTGCATCGGCGCGGACAAGCCGCGATTGTTGTCTTCGCGCCGTTCGCGTTCTTGATTGTAGAGATCGGTGCGCACGAAAACATAATAATTTCCCGAGATACCACGCGGCAGCGCGTAGGTTGCGGTGTTGGCATACGCCTCGCCGGCGTTGAGCGCGCTGAAATTTTCCGCGCGGCCCAGCAGAAAATCATTCTGCAGATCAAACACTGGCGAATTGAGCAAATAAATTTCGTCGTACCATTGCGCGGCTTTGGTGCCGTCGTTGCCGATGTTTTTGATCGTCCAATCGACGCGAATGGATTGGCCGGAAGCGGCGTTCGGCGGCGCCAGCACGCGGGTGACTTCGAGATCGGGCTGGGTAAAGCCTTCGCCGCGCAGCGCCACGGCCAGCACGCGCGTGTCCGGATCGGTGCTGGAAATTTTTAGCGTGTCCGCATAAAGCGTGCTCGTTCTCGGCGTGAAGATCACCAACAGCGTGCGGCTTTGATTCGGGTTGAGCGCGAACGGCGTTTTGTTCACGGAGAAAACCGCAGCCGTGTTGTTGATGCCGGTAATATCCAATGTGCCGCTGCCGAGATTGGAAACGGTCAGCCGGAGCGTATCGGAGGTTCCGGCATAGTCCGCGCCGAAATCCAAACGATTGTTCGAGATCGCGATGTTGGGATCACCGGGGATGAAGCTCACAAACGCGTCGGCGCCGAGATCGACCGGCGATTGCGCGGCGCGATCTTCACCGTCGATGTCAGCGGCCACCGGCAGCGTCAAGATCGGCGTGCCTTTCGCATCGAGAAAAGCGTTGCGCGTGTGCAGATCATCCGGCGTGTTGAAGCGAAACAGCGGATTGGTCTTGATGCTGTTGCGCTCGAAAGGCGCGGTGGCGGTGTCGGCTTTAAAGGCGGCGAGATCGGCGTAAGTTCTTCCCTGCCATTGGATGAGGGTTGGACCGGTTGTATAGAAATTATTATGATCGGCGCCAGCCGGCGATAAGGCCGGCGCGCGGTTAATCGACGCAGCATAGCCGCCGCCGGAATTGGCGAAAATATTATTTTTGATTTGAAGGTTATTGCCGCTGCCAATCAACAAAGCTGCCCCGAATGTTCCTCTTGCTGCCACATGCGCGGAGTTATGATACAAGAGCATGAAAGAGGCATCAACCGTCAGGCCGTAACTGGTAAGGGCGTTGTTGGAATTTCCGACATTGATGAAATTATTGGCGATCAATCCTTCCTGCCCTTGAGCGGCGTTGCTAAAGGAAATAACGATGCCGGTACCGTGTTGTCGCAGCACGATCTTATTTTCAACCACGCGATGCGGACCGTTGCATTCCCGAATTGAAATGCCGTGTTGTCCTCCGTTAACAACGTCAACTTCATTGCGGCGCATGGTCACGCCCGCATCGCATTGCGTTAATGAAAACCCATAAAACGCGGCGCTGATAATTTTATTATCTTCCAGCATGACGCCGTCGTAATAGGCAAGAAAAACCGCGCCATAACCGGCATTCATAAAACGATTGTTGGCGATCACGCTGCCGATCGCCTCATTCCCAAAGCCGGCGCGCAAGTAAATCTGCGATGAGCCGCCTAAGAACAGATTGTCTTTGATCAACAGATTGGAAGTTTTCGTCTGGTCGTCGGAATAAAGCAAGGCATAGTTTTCAGAGTTAAGAATCGTCCGGCTTTTGATGAGGCAGTTGCGAATCTGGATACCATCCAGCGCGCCGGCGAAAGAAAAACCGCGGCCATAACCGTTGTTGTTATTGGCCGGATCGCCGTTAAGAAAAAGCCTGTCAAAATGAATGTGGTCCGCGCCTAATAAGCGCACGATATAATTTTTATCAACCGTTGGCTCGAATTGAATTTTTACCGTATCGGCGGTGAGCGGCCGGAACGTAATCGTGTTTGCCGCGCTCGCGCCGTTGATCACCGGAATTTCAATTTGCTCGGCGTACGTGCCGCCTTTGATCGCGAAAATAACCGGCCCGGCAACGCCGGCCATTTTTAAAGCGTCGATCGCGGTTCTGAGATTCGGATAATTGCCGTTGCTGCCGACAATGTAAGTTCCGGCCAGCGGCGCCAACGTAGAGCGATACGCATCGGCGCCAATATCCACCGGTGTCAGCGCGCTGCGGTCTTCGCCGTCGATATCGGTGAGCACCGGCGCGCGCAGGCTCGCCGTGCCTCTGCCGTCGAGAAACAGCGCTCGAGTGTGCAGATCGCCCGCCGGTGCGAACGCAAACCCCGGATCGGCTTCGAGTGAATTGCGTTCAAAGCTGGCAGTGGCGGGATCCGCCTTAAACAACGCCAGGTCGGCATAATCTTTAGCATTAATCCAACGCAGCAGCGCGCTGCCGGTCGTGTGAAAGACATTGAAATCACTTTCATGCAGTGCAAGCTGTCCGGAGAACTGCGCCGCATAGCCGGTCGCCGCATGCATCAAAACATTGTTTTTCACCTGCACGCTATCCCGGCTCGCGCCGACAATGGTAAGCGCGGCGCTCGACGACCCGGCCGATCGCGAGTAAACCGAATTGTGATAGAGCAAAGTTTTGGGCGAATTAAATAGCTGAATCGCGTAGCTGAAAACCGTGTTGGTATTCGCCACCGTGATAAAGTTGTTGAAAACGCGGGCGTTCGCGTGATAAGCGAGATAAATGCCGCTATGCTGCGCCTCGACAAAACGATTGGAGAAAATTTCGCCGCCGCTGGACATATCGTTTACATTGCCGAACAGATAAACCTGCCACGAACCGTATAAGAAAACATTTTTTTCGATCCGCAGATTGGTGACTCGCGCCGCTGGCGGGACATTGATCAAAGCATGGCGGGTATCACTGAGGATGCCACGAAAGCCCTGCAGCGTGCAGTCGCGAATCTGCGCGCCGTCAACGGCGCCGATCATCGCGAAAACGTTGCCGTAAGTATTGAAAACGTTCGCGTTTCGTTTTGGATTGCTGTCGAGATAAATTCCGTCAAAGACGATGTGATCGGCGCCCGCTAAATTCACGACATAATTTTTTAATATCACCGGCTCGAACTGCAACTTGACCGTGTCCGCCGTGGCTGCTTTGAACGTGATCGTGTTCATCGCGCTCGCGCCGCCAATTGCCGGAATCTCGATTTGCTCTGTATAAACGCCGCCCTTGATCGCAAAAGTGACCGGCGCCGAAACGCCGCGCATTTTCAGCGTTGCGATTGCCGCCGTGAAATTGAGATAATTACTGCCGGCGCCGATCGTGTAAGTTCCCGCCAACGGCGCCTGCGTGACAATAAAAGCATCCGCGCCGATGTCCACCGGCGTGAGTTCGCTGCGATTCTCGCCATCGATGTCGGTGAGCACCGCCGCGCGCAGAATCGGCGTCCCTTTGCCGTCGAGAAACGACAATCGAGTGTGCAGGTCGCCTGGCGTCGCCAATGAAAATCCCGGATCGGCTTCAAGCGAGTTGCGGTCGAAACGCGCCGTAGCAGCATCCGCCTTAAACGATGCCAGGTCGGCATAATTTTTATTATTGACCCAGCGCAGCAGCGTGCTGCCGGCCGTGTGATAGACGTTATAATCGCTTTCATGCAAAGCAACCTGCCCGGAGAACTGCGCCGCATAGCCGGTCGCCGCATGCATCAAAACATTGTTTTTCACCTGCACGCTATCCCGGCTCGCACCTTCGATTAAAAGCGCGGCGCTCACCGAACTGTTCGACCGCGAGTAAACCGAATTGTGATAGAGCAAAGTTCCGGGCGAATTAAATAGATGAACCGCGGCGCTGCCGCTCGTGGTCGTGTTTGCCACCGTGACAAAATTGTTGAAGATTCGAGCATTCCGGTTGTAAGCGAGATAAATGCCGCCATGCTGCGCTTCGACGAAGCGATTGGAAAAAATTTCACCGGCGAGGGACGGATTGTTGACATTGCCGGCTAAATAAATTTGCCACGAGCCATACAGAAAAATATTTTTTTCAATGCGCAGATTGGTTGCTTTCGCGCTTGACGAAGCGTAGATCAAAGCATAGCGGCTATCAGCAGAATTGCCGGCAAAACCCCGTAGCTCACAATTGCGAATTTGCGCGCCCTCAATTCCGCCGATCAGCGAGAAGATGTTGCCGTAGGTATTGGAGGTGATCGAGCTTCGTTTCGGAGTGCTGTCAAAATAAATTCCATCAAAGATGATATGATCGGCGCCCGTTAAACGCACGACATAATTTTTTGCAACGATCGGCTCAAACTGCAGCTTAACCGTGTCCGTAGTCGCCGGCTTGAATGTGATCGTATTCGTTGCGCTGGCGCCGCCAATGGGCGGAATCTCGATTTGCTCCGCATAAACGCCGCCCCTGATCGTGAAAGTGACCGGCGCCGAAACGCCGCGCATTTTCAGCGCGGCAACCGCGGCCGTGAAATTGGGAAAGTTACTGCCGGCGCCAATCGTGTAAGTTCCAGCCAGAGGCGTCTGCGTGGCAATGAAAGCATCCGCGCCGATGTCCACCGGCGTGAGTTGGCTGCGGTTTTCGCCGTCGATGTCGGTGAGCACGGCCGCGCGCAGAGTCGGCGTGCCTTTGCCATCGAGAAACGACGCTTTGGTGTGCAAATCGCCCGGCGTTGTGAGCGAAGAAAACCCTGGATCAACATTTAACGAATTTCGCTCGAAGCGCGCGGCGCTTGTCTCCTCCGTCTGAAACGACCTCAGATCGGCATAAGTTTTATCATTGACCCAGCGAATCAATATGCTGCCGGTGGTATGAAAAACATTATAGTCGCTTTCGTGCAGCGCCACTTGCCGGGAAAACCAGGCGGCGTAACCGTCATTCGCATGCACAAAAATATTGTTCTTAACCTGTACGCTGTCCGTGCTCGCGCCATCGACAAATAACGCCGTGCCCAAAAAACTGAGGCTCCTCGAATAGACCGAGTTGTGATAGAGCAGGGTTTTGGGCGAATTGAGCAGATGAATCGCGGCGCTGCTGTTCGAAGAAATATTTGCTAACGTGACAAAGTTGTTGAAGAGGCGGGCGTTGCGGTGGCGCTCGAGATAAATGCCGCTTTGTCCGGCCTCGATAAAACGATTGGAAGAAATCTCGCTGTCAAGAGAGGGATTGTTGGCGGCACTTTGCAGATAAAGATGCACGGAGCCGTTTTGTAAAACGTTGCGCTCGATCAGCAGATTGTTTGTGCGTGAGCTATACGCAGCGATCAGAATATGGGTATTGAAATTGGAAAAGCTGGAAGAACCGGCCAGCGTGCAGTTGCGAATCCGCAATCCATCCACATTGCCGGCAAGCAGAAAAATCCCACCGTAAGAGGTGAAGGTGCGCCTTGGATTGCTGTTGAAATAAATTCCCTCGAAACGAATAAAATCGGCGTCGGTAAGCCTCACGACATAATTGCCAAACGCCGACGGCTCAAACTGGAGTTTAACGGTATCCGTTGTTGCCGGACGAAACATGATGGTGTTGGCCGCGCTCGCGCCGGCGATGGCGGGAATCTCGATCTGCTCGTTATAGACACCGCCTTTGATCTCAAACACCGTTGGCCCTGAAACGCCAGAGGTTTTCAACGCATTCACCGCCGTGGTAAACGTCGTATAGTTGCCGCCGCTGCCGATGGTGTAGTTGCCGGAAAGCTGGGCGTGAGCTGTCGAAGTGGTAAAAATCGCCAGCATGAAGAATGCAAAGAAGCCGAAACGATTTCGTGAGCGCAACATGAGATACTCCTTATAATATTACTCCGGGTAATATTACTCCGGAAAACTATCACGACCGCGAAGTTTTTAATGACAGAATGATTTTGGCAGAATAATTATTCTGCCAAAATCATTCTGTCATTTGGTTGTGGCGATGCCACGTTACGAGATAGCCGCATCGAAAGAATACAATCTATCTGACCAACAGCATTTTTCGCGTCGCCACAAAACCCTGTCCTGAGGCAGCCGCAGGATCACCGGTGATCACATGATACAGATAAACGCCGCTGGGCAATGCATTCGCCTCGAAAAATACTTCGTGCAAACCCGCCGCTTTTGGCTCGTTTTGCAAAAGCGCGGCGACTTCTTTGCCGGCGAGATCATAAATTTTGAGCGTCACCTTTTGCGCGGTCGGCAACGCAAAGGCGAGCTTCGTCGAGGGATTGAACGGATTGGGGAAATTCTGCGCGAGTGCAAACTGCGCCGGTGTCCGAACGGCTTTTTCGCTCACCGCGGTTTTGGACGAGATGAGGCGGCTGAAAGCACCGGCGACCACGATGCGGGGAGTGGTTTGACCGTGCACCGTTGCAATGTCGGCCACTTCAAGATAGTTTTTTGATATCCAGCTGTACGACGTCGTTTTGGTGGTGTCGCGGCGCAATAGCTGGCCGTTCTGCCAGGTGGTTTGGTAGCCGGTCTGAGCGTGAAAAGTGCGCAAGCATTCGACGTCGCCAAGAGTGAGGCGCGCCGTGCCCCAGGCGTCAATGGTGCTTTCGGTGACGGCGCTGTCGATACTGGTCAAGTCGAACGCTTGCACCGTGGTCACGAGCGCCGACTTCCACTTCCGGCCAAAGGTCATCGGCAGGCTCGGGCTATCGATGTAAGTTCGCACTTGACTGAACGTTTCAATGCCGGAAACGACGCTGGCGCCTCCTAAAAATTTTACATCAGCGTTAGTGATTTCTAAATAGGCGTAAACAACACCGGCGCCGGTCAAATCGCTGGTGAATTTGTAGGCGAAATTGGCGCCGGGAAAACGCGATTGATACGGCGTGTTTTGCGGCGCGAGATATTGTTCGACGCTTTGGCGCGCGGGAAAAACCAGGCCGGCAAAATTCCACAATTGCGGTCCGCCGGTGTTGCCGATATCAATCGTCAGCGTCCCCGAAGTGAGTTCTTCAAATGTCTGGGTTTTTCCAAGCGTTCCCAGAATATCCTGGCTCGAAACGGCGATCTGGGCGTGCGTGAATGGCACCCACCACAACGCCCATGCCATCAGCAAAAAAAAATTTGTCAGTTTCATCTCACACTTCCTGGTCTGGATAACCTGCATTTACTTGTCAATTTTCATCACGATCTTGCTCGTGCTCAAACTTTCGATTTTACATTTAAGCCCCGGCATCTCGGCGGCGAGAATGGCGTCGGCGAAATCTTCCGCGGGGCCAGCGTATTTAACTTTGACGCTCGCGGTTTTGCCTTCGAAGGATGATTTGACATTCTTGACGCCTTTGATTCCTTCCAGCGTTTTGGCAAACAGACGGGAAGTGGCAAAATCAACGTTTTTAGCAATGACTTCGATCTTCGTGGCGCCGGTAGAATCCCCCGCGGCAACTTCTTCCGCGCCTCCGCTACCAGGAATCTGCTCGCCGATCACGTCCACGGCTTTGACAATGGCTTTTTCCATCGCCGTTTGCATGGATTTGCTTTTATAAAGACCGCCGCCGGCCGCGCCGGTGGTCGTTGCCGCCGCAGCCAACAGGCCGATCGACGATTCTTTTTGATTGATTTTCTCTGAGACCACGATCTCGCCGGTAGTGGCATCGATGATGCGAACCGTGATGCCCAATTCGGAGGTGTACCAGCCGACGCCGCCAAGTGCTTTGCCGCCGACAATACTGCCGAGGCCGCCGCCGCCGGTGTTCTCTTGAAATTTGCTCACCACGCCGACGACGAGAAACTCCGCGCCAATGAGCTTCCCAACTTCCGCGCCAGTGGCAGCGTCCACCTCGCCGGAGAGCGCCATGATCTGCTCTTGACGCAGCGCCTGCAAGACGCTGCGTTCGACAATGAAATAACGCCTGGTTTCGACCAGCGCGTCGATGAGCAGATCACTCATCGCTGTGCCGAGCGCTTTTTGCGCCTGCTCGACTTTGATCTAGAAATCCACCACGGCAAGGCGCGGTTTGGGTTTCGACTGTGCTGGCAACGAGGAATGCAACAGGCCGCAGAGCATGATGGTGGCGACGAAAAATTTTTTCATGAGCAACCTCCGAAATGGTTGAATCCAGCTCGGCTTGCGAAAGCGGCTGGACTTACCGTGCAGTTAGTAAGTAACGTTTTGATACACCGTCCGCCCGTCGGCGCGCGCGCCGGTTTTGACCGTGATGGAAACGGTATGCGTTGTACCGGGATTGGCCGTGATAAACTCAACCAAATAACTGTTAGCCAGAGTGTTGGTCACCGGCAAGTCGGCGAGGTTCAAATTTTGCGCCGAAGCAGGAATGACCTTGATCGTGCCGCCGGTGCAGTAACTCATGCGCCACGGTTTTTCATTGACCAACTCGGTTTCTCGAAACAACGTCGTGTCGCCGCCACTCCAAATCGTATGAATCGTGGCCACGCCGCTCAATTGCTGGCAAAGTAAATTGGTCGCCCACGCAGCGTCGCGATTGGATTGCGTTGGCTCATCCGTGAAGTTGATATAAACCCGTTGCGCGCCGGCGCGCCAACTAAAGAACTGTTGCGCAAAGCGAACGGCCACCACGCCATTTTCACCGGCAACTGTCGAGGCGTAAGTTCGTGCCGTATTCAAAAATTGCAAGCTATCGGTGCCGGCAAAACCCTTCGTGCGCGAGGTGCCGCGCAACAGCAAACCGGCGACGCGCCGATTCAAATAGGCGTTCAGTTGGCTGGCCGTGGTCATATTGATCGCGCCGCTGACGTCGCCTAAATCATCGTATCCGACGCAACCAACGCGCACGTCCAACCCGCTTGCCGCCAGCCGCGTTGCAAACTGCGCGATGCTACTCGCGACGGAGTCCGCTTCCTCTGACATGCTGCCGGAATTATCCACGATAAACGTCACATCCGCCAACAAGACGGCCGCATTGCCCGCGGGTTTGACCAGAGTGCCTTGCACCACGCCGTCTTCCGAAATATACAAATTTTGATTTGCCGTGAATACGATCGGCAAATTATTATTGGTGGGATCGAGCATGCCGAGCAGGTTGAGACGGATACGCGTTTCATTGCCCGCAGTTTTGGCAAACGTGGCGGCCGGTTTTAAATTATTGACGGTCGGCGTCGGCACGGTCACATTCTCCGGATCCGTTGGAATATCCGTGTTGGGATCAGGCTCGGTCGCGCTCTTCTTCCCGCAACCGCCGATCATCAGCATGAGCAGGAACACTTTTAGAAGCTGTGCAAGTGCCCGAGAGAATATTGATGGCATAAGATAGATTCCTTTCCAACTCAACCACTTTCCCAAAGCCGGGCTGACGGGCCAAGATTTTCGCTGAATAAAAATCTCATTGCCCACCGGTCCGGCTTCGTTTATACCCAATTTATTTCTTCCCCACTGAAAACTTTAACATGCCTTTGAGGCCGAGGTACGTGAACTCGGAAATTGAATACTCCGCATTCAGGTCAAGCGGGCCCAGCGTGGCACCGGCCATCGGGATAAGGGCAAAGTCGGTGGAGCCGGTCAAGGCGCTGCCGCCGAGCACGTCATTATCGTCGTTGACGCTGACGGAAAAAATGTGCACACCAACTTCGCCACCAACCCACAGGCGCGTTTTGGCGTCTTCCGGTCCGAAATAATACCGCCCGCCCGAAGTAATGGGAATGACTTTCCATTTGTACTCGTA
This sequence comes from uncultured Cytophagia bacterium, assembly GCA_964447935.1. Lineage (GTDB taxonomy): Bacteria > Zhuqueibacterota > Zhuqueibacteria > Zhuqueibacterales > Zhuqueibacteraceae > Zhuqueibacter. The sequence continues at coordinate 33,125 of CAYUVM010000001.1, forward strand.
GCCGGTCGAAAATCCAAAAAACGTAAATTCCTTAGCGCCAAAAGGATAATAGCCGATCATGCCGGTAAGCACGATGTTATCCAGGCCCTCGTACTTATAGAATCCCCGCACGCTGGCGCCGTAGCCAGTGCCGGCAACGTCTTTTAAGCTGCCTGTCGGCAAAGCCAGCCCGCCGCCAACAGCAATCGCCTGAAGTTGGGCAAAGGCCGAGGAGGTAAAAACCAGCGCCACAAAAAAAACCGTAATAATCGTCAATCTTTTCACAATGAATCTCCTTTCCAGAAAGTTTAAGTGTTGTAAGGGTTGAAACAAATATGAAACAAAAGAATGTCGTGGTTTCGAGGCTTAAAATCTATAGGGAGGTGGCGCACTTGCTAAGAAAAAGGCTTGCCACATATAGACATTTTCCTTGTCAGTTCAGGGAAATTCACTTGCCACCGTGCAAACGAATCGAGTGAAATCCTTAGTGCTTGCGCCAAAGGCTTAGTGAAAATGTGGCCCCGGCAATTTACATTATCTCGATCACGCGTATCTTGTGCGACGCTGAAATAATGAGGCCCAGGGGGAGCCTCATTATTTCTCTTTTGATTCATCGCGAAAATTCTTAGAATGAATATGTCATCTCTAAGGAGCGCGATCGTGATCGAAATGGAATCCATGCAGTTCATTATTGCCATCGCTTTTATCACCGGCATGATCATTATTGTCGTCACCGCTTATGCGTATCATTTCATCGTCTCTGGGCGCAAATTGCACCAAACCCAGGAAAAGCTCAAGGCCCTCGCCGCCACCCTGTCGGAAACCGAAGAGCGCGAAAGAAAGCGCATTGCCGAAGACTTACACGACCGTGTCGGCGAAATTCTCGCGGCGTCTTCGCGCAATCTCGATGTGCTGATGAAGCAAAACCTTTCCGAGGAATTTCGCCGCGAACTCGGCGCCCTCCGCGAAAAGCTCGACGAGCTGAAAAAGGGCACGGGCAATTTGATCTTTGCGTTGATTCCCTCGGTGCTGTACGACATTGGATTTGTCGAGGCCGTGGAAGATTCGGTAACGGATTTCAGCCGGCAGTATCGTGTCGCCATTCGCGTCAAAAACAATTTACAGAATCCTCCGCCGAACCAGGAGATCGCGACCTTTTTGCTCAAAGCGATACGGGAGTTTATGCGAAACGCTATTCATCACGGCAGCGCCGGCAAAATTCTCGTCAACTTAAAAAACGGCAATGATACGATCGCGATCATTGTGGAAGATAATGGCGTGGGTTTCACGGCTGGCGCGAGCGACTTGCTGTTAAAAAAAGATTCGGGTTTTGGCTTGTTTAATATTAAAACCCGGGCAGAATATTATCACGGCGGCATTGCGATGGCGGCCTCATCCGAATTAGGTGGCGCGCAGATTTCTGTCTGGACGCCTTTAAATTTCTCGGAGAAAAATCAACGGCAATGAAGACCAAAATTTTACTCGTCGAGGATTTACACGTCACGCGGTCCGGCTATAGAGCCTTATTGGAAAAACAGCCCGGACTACAAGTGGTTGGAGAAACCGATAACGCCGCCGAAGCGGTTGACAAGGCGCGGCAATTGTCGCCGGACGTGGTGATTATGGATATCGGCCTGCGCGGCTCTGAAATGACCGGAACGCAGGCGACCCGTGAGATCACGGCGCTTGACCAAGGCATCAAAGTCGTCGCGCTGTCGGTGATGGAAAAAAGCGCGTATGTGAAAGGAATGCTGCGCGCCGGCGCCTGCGCCTATTTGTCGAAAAATTGCACCGAAGATGAGCTGATGGAGGCGATTGAAGCGGCAATGGAAGGGAAACGCTATTTCAGCAATGGCGTGAAACAAATCATTGAAGAAGATTATATCGACATCATCAAGAACCCACAAGCTCGCCGCAAGGGCGACCTTTCCGAGCGCGAATGGGAAGTTTTGCGCCTGACCGCGCTCGGGTTAAACGCCAAAGCCATTGGCGATGAATTGCAGCTTTCGCCCAAAACCGTGGACGCGCATAAACGCAGCGTGATGAAGAAAATGCAGTTCAACTCGATCGTCGATCTGATCAAATACGCCATTCGGGAAAAGATCATTCAAGAGAGTGAGTGATTTGCAGCTCTCAACCGCAAAATCCCCACCGTAAATAAGAGGTTGTGGATGATGTTGACCACCGCGTGGATTTTGAACAGTGCGATCAACGTCTGTTGATCCTTGGTAAACATAAAAGCAAAAAGGGCCAGCGACGCGCTGTAGTAGAGGGCCATGGCAAGCAACATCCAGAAACGATAATCGGCGGTGAGACGGGCCGGTGTCCGGCTCCATAAATTTTGCAAGGTGAGGAAGGCGAAGGTGCTCAACAGAAGAACGGCGAGCGGACGGGTGATATAATTGTGAGTGACTGCTGAAAAGTTCTCTAAGCTGGAAAACTTCATCAATGCGAAGATTAAGATGAAAACTAGAATACTAAGGCGGGTCAATCTGGCAAGTGCGATTTTATTTTGCCAATCGGCAAGGATGATAGCTATCAAAACATATTCTATCAATGTATAGACATGAAAAATCCATGCGCTCTGTTCGCTTTTGGTTCCTAGTATAAACAAAACCGCTTCAACAAGAGCAGCAAGAGCAAAAAATACCCACAAAAATATGGATCTTTTGTATTGCTGGATTGAGTGTTTAAATATGAAGATGCCGGCAAGAAATGGCAAAAGAGTCGAGATACCTGAACACAAAACAATAAGAGGGTTGCTCATTTCCATCTTTTAAATTTAACTAGCGCGATCATTCAATCCGTTGATATATTTGCCTTTCACTTCGGCAATAAATAAGCTAAATAAAAAACCTTGAGAATACAAATGTTAGGGCCTGAAAAATTTTAGCAGAGGGTAAAACCTAAACCTATCGAGCATCATTTCCGGATAGGTTTAGGTTAATTATTAACCAGCCAATTCCACTATTGTTTGGCTTTCAATAGTTACCCCATGATTCAAAAGGTTAGGCCAGCCGCAAATTGGTGGACAAATTATTGACAACTCCACCATCGGCCCGTGAAGCAGCTCCGCGCCGGATTTGTCCGTGCACGAGATCACGATGACGCGTTTGCCGTCCTTTTGCGCGCCGAAGCAGAAACGCAGGCCGGCGCATTCGGGATGATCGAGCAGTTTTTGAATCGCCTGTTTGCCGAAGAAACCGCCTTTCGGCTGGCCGGGCTGCAAGGTTTCCTGATAGCGCGCCGTCAATTCCGCGGCGGCTTCCGCAGAAATCTGGTGGCTCACGGCGCTGCGGTCGTACAAACCTTGCGCCGTCAGCGGCGGGTTCATCATGGAAACTTTAAACGGCTCGCCTTCCAGCAGATCATTGCGGTTGGCGCCGGTTCCCACCAGCATGAGCTGATTCTCGCCGAACAAATTCTCGCCGTAATAATAGCGCAAGCCGACAGCATTCGGCTGGTCGAGAAGCGCCCGCACCGCCTGTTGGTCAAAGAACACGCCCGCCGCGGCCTCCGTGCCATAATGCTCACGGTATTGCTTGATGAACGCGGCAGCTTCAGCCGAAGTGATGGCGTGATTTTCCTCTCCAGTAAACCTTTTGAAGTTTTGCATAGGAAGTCTCCTTTCCAATTGGTTTGAATGGTGATGAATAATTAGGTTGGATAAAATAAACAAGCCATTTTACAAAAGCAAGGCAAAAACAGCATGCCCTAAAACAGCAAGCATGAGCGCAATCCGTATGGCATATAGAATAAAAAGCCCATCCAGAACTTGTGATTTTCTGGTGGGCTTAAATTAGGTATTATTTGCCGCTGTTTTTAATCAGCAAATTCCGACATCGTTTTACTCTCCGTGACCATTCCATGGCTCAAAAGATTCGGCCAACCGCAAAAAGGTGGACAGCTCGTCGACAACTCCACCATCGGCCCATGAAGCAGCTCCGCGCCGGATTTATCCGTGCACGAAATCACGATGACGCGTTTGCCGTCCTGTTGCGCGCCGAAGCAGAAACGCAGGCCGGCGCATTCGGGATGGTCGAGCAGCTTTTGAATCGCCTGCTTGCCGAAGAACCCGCCTTTCGGCTGGCCGGGCTGCAAGCTTTCCTGATAGCGCGCCGTCAATTCCGCGGCGGCTTCCGGAGCGATTTGGTGGCTCACGGCGCTGCGGTCATACCAACCTTGCGCCGTCAGCGGCGGGTTCATCATGGAAATTTTGAGCGACTCGCCTTCCAGCAGATCGTTGCGATTGGCGTCGGTTCCCACCAGCACGAGCTGATTTTCCCCGAACAAATTCTCGCCGTAATAATAGCGCAAGCCCACGGCCTCCGGCTGATCGAGAAGCGCCCGCACCGCCTGGTTGTCAAAGAACACGCCCGCCGCAGCCTCGGCGCCGTAATGTTCGCGATATTGTTTCTTAAACGTCAGCGCTTCGGCGGCGGTGATGGAATGATTTTCCTCGCCGGTAAACTTTTTGGCATCCGTCTTCATCTTTTTCCTTTCAAAGTGGAATAGGAGTGAATAAATTCCACGGCCATGGAAATCGTGAATTGAGATGCGCGCACCAAATTTTTCCGAAACGGAGTGTCAAACTTTAGTTTGTCGCAATTTTCTGCAAGCTGAAGCTTGCACTCCGGTTGCATGCAATAATAGCTCAGTCAACATTCGTACCAGTTGTCAACACGCGACGTTGATGCAGCGTTAGGTGATTGCTATGGATGGAGTTAATGCAGAAAAACGGAGGGTGATAAAATTACGCAGGCGACAACGCGAGAAGAAGAAAAGGTCTATTCAAAGCGACCGTGGTCGAGAGAGCGCGACCGCGCAAAAATAAGTCAACCCGCCTCCGCTTGCGATTGGAATCGCAGGCGGAGGCGGAAAAGTTCAATTCGAGGCATTCTGCGTTTGCAATACTTGCCGATACGCTTTCAACTTTTCCGGCCTGCCCCAGGCTTCATAAAGTTTGATCAGGCCTTCTTGCCCTTCGCGAATTATTTTTTCTTCATGCCCCGGATGTTGCTGAAAATAATCGTGGGCGCTCAACAAGAGTTGTTCGGACTCCTGATATTTTTGCAAGCTGATCAAACATATGCCCAGTGTGCTTTGCACCGACGCGAGAAGCCAATGTCCTTGTGGAAACATGTTGTGTAATAATGGCAAGGCCTCGCTTAGAAACGGCTCGGCTTCCCGATATTTTCCCTGTTTGCAAAGCGCTACAGCTAAATTTTTCAGGGGAAATGCTAATGTCGGGTTGCTGGCAGGTAGAACTCGGCGCGCCATTTCCAACACTTCGCGAAATTCACGTTCGGCGGTAGGGTAATCTTGTTTTGCATCAGAGATGACGCCCAAGTTGTTCAGAACCCCAGCTAAATCCTCTTGCGAATCTGGAAGAAGACTACGAAAAACCGCCTCGGCTTCGCGAAAAAGTGTTTCAGCCTCTGCCAGTTTGCCGCGTGTCATCATCGTCAAGCCGAGCTCGTTGGCGCTGACGCCCACTTCGTAATGTTGATTACCCAGCAGCTCACGATTAGTGGCGAGCGCTTCGGTTTGCAGCGTCTCGGCTTGTGCATATTTGCCCTGATTGTACAGTGACGCTCCCAGGCTGAATAAACTCGCGGTCACGTCAATATGCTTATTTCCGAGGCTACGGCGACGGATCGCCAACGCTTCGCGTAGCAACGACTCGGCGCGATCGAGGCGGCCGAGTTTACGATAGATGTCGCCAATTTGATTCAGCAATCGGGCTTGCGCTTCGGGCTGATTTTGCAATTCGTTGCGCGCCTGTTCGGCGCCGCGATCCAATAACTCGCGCGCCGTCACGGAGTCGCCTTTGGATTGATACGGATCCGAGGCTGTGAAAATATCCGCGAGAAATTTTCCGACCTGTTGCGCTTTGTCGCGTTCACGTTTAGTTCGTTCTGCTTGCAGCGCCATGGCAAGGCCAAAACTGAAACTTAACAGTACGACAAAAACCACAATCGCGACCCCGAATTTGTGCAAACGCACAAATTTCGCGGCACGATAGGTGACTGTCGCTTCGCGCGCGCGCACCGGCTGGCCTTCGAGATAACGCCGTAAGTCTTCCGAAAATTGTCCGACGGAACCGTAACGATCTTGCGGCGCTTTACGCAGAGCTTTGAGCACGATGCTATCCAGATCACCAACGAGACGGCGGCGCAGTTTTTGATGGCTGCCTTCGCGCGTCGCGCTCACCGTTTCGGGCGTCAGCATTTTGGTCGTTTGTTGATCCCAACTCAAAACCGATTCGACGCGGTTGATGGCGGTGCTCGGCTTTTCCGGCTCCTGTTCGCAGATGGCGATTTGCAAATCATACGCTTGCGCTGCGGTTTGGGAATACGGCGAATGGCCGGTCAACAGTTCGTACAACAAAACGCCAAGCGCGTAAACATCGCTGCCGGTTGTAATCGCCTTGTTTTTCACTTGTTCCGGGCTGGCGTATTGCAACGTCATGGGTTGCGTGCCGGTGACAGTTAGTTTGGACTTGTGGCTGGGCGCTTGCAGCCATTTGACGATGCCGAAGTCGAGCAACTTGGGCACGCCTTCATCGGTAACGAGGATGTTGCTAGGCTTCAAATCGCGATGCACGAGAAAATGCTGATGCGCGTGCTGCACACCGGCTAAGACTTCGCGAAACAGTTGCACGCGCATAGAAGTGTCGCATTGGTGCTGGTCGCAATAAACGTCGAGCGGCTGTCCAACAATATATTCCATCACCAAATACGGTTGGCCGCCCTCGGTGATGCCGCCATCCAACAAACGCGCGATATTGGGATGTGCGAGCATGGCCAGCGCCTGCCGCTCTTGCTGAAAGCGCGGCAAAAGCTCTTCTTCATCCTCACTTTTGTTGACGAATTTGATGGCGACGCGTTGCTCATATCCGCCGTCCACACGTTCGGCCAAAAAAACCTGACCCATGCCGCCCCAGCCGATTTGTTCCAGCAAACGATATGGCCCAACGCGCGCGCCGGCTTGCAGTGCAACCAATTTTCCCAATAAGGGCATTGCAGGCTTCATTTGTTCTCTCCCTGAGCAAATTTATTTTTTTTGATGGTGATTCCGTGTTTTTTCATTTTATTGATAAATGCACTTTTGTGAAGGCGCGTTAGTTTGATGGCGTCGCGCTGCTTGCCTTTCGTTCGTTCGAGCAGCGCGATCAAAACATTGCGCTCGAAAGCGTCAGCAACCGCCCGGGTGGTTAACCTCAAAGGCATATCTAATGCCGGCTTGATGGCAATGAGCAATTGCTCGTGCAAACGCTGATCCGCAGCGGCATCATTGCCTTCTACCGCCGGATGGCCCCAAATAAAATGAAAGCTTTGAAATTCTTTGGGAAGAAACTTGGAATAAAAACCGTCGGTATTAAATTTAGGGATGGACATTGATATTTCAACGGTAGGCGCGCCGGAATCCGACCTCACTTCTTCAGGAAGATGAAGCGGCAGGATTAGTTCTTGTTCGGCCTTCAAAGCGGCGCGGGCCGCGGCGCGCACGATCGTTTCCAAATCACGAACGTTGCCGGGATGGGAATAATGCTGCAAAGCCTCGCCGGCCTCCCGGCTCAAGCGGATGCCGGCTTTGTAATCCTGATTGAATTTTTTTAAAAAGAAGTCCGCAAGACGCAGAATGTCTTCGCCGCGCTCGCGCAGCGGCGGCACGGTGATCGTGCTGCCGCGTTTCAAGCGGAAGAATAGATCTTCGCGGAATGCTTTCTTTTGCACCAACCCCGCAAGATCGCTGTTCGTCGCAAACATCAAACGCACGTCGGCGATTTTTTCTTCGCCCGCCCCGAGGGTGCGATAAACTTTGTGATCCAGAAAGCGCAGCAGCATGGTTTGCGCCTTCAAGCTCAAATTGCCGATTTCATCCAAAAACAACGCGCCGCCTTCCGCCTCTTCCACGACGCCGCGTTGACGTTGTGAAGCGCCGGTGAAGGCCCCTTTCCTATGGCCGAACAACTCGGAGGTGAGAATTTCATCTGGCGCCGACGAACAATCCACCGCCACAAATTTGCGCTCACCTCGATGGCTCTGGCGATGGAGCAGGCGCGCAATCAATTCTTTGCCGACGCCGCTCTCGCCGAGAATCAAAACATTTTCGTCATGCGACTTGCTAAAGGCGATTTCCTTCAACAACGGCTGCATCGCCGGGCTGTCGCCGATTAATTCCGTGTAGCCTAATTCGCGATCACGCAAATGCTCGATTTCAAGCGTGAGGCGCTGGCGCTCTTGCTGCTGCTCGAGCTTTTTCTTCAAAGGCACGACCAGTTTTGCCGCCAACTCGCGCAGTAACTCTTGCATTTGGTGGTTAAATTGCGCTTCGCGTTTGCGATTGTCGAGATAGATGACGCCGAGCGTGCGGCTCTCATCGCGCAAAGGCGCGCAGACCACGGATAAAATATTGTGGCCCCAAACCGTGGCGGAATCGCGAAAGCGCTCATCCTGCCGAGCATCAGCGCTGAGCACGATCGCATTGTTTTCTCGCACCCACGCGAGAATCTTTCGGCTGATTTTACTCTCCCGGCGGTCTTCGATATCTACGCCGTTTTTGCGCGCCTGCAAAAAAAGCGTTTCGCCCTTTTCATTATAAAGCTCGATCTGGCCGCGTTCGGCATGTGTGTCTTGAATCACCAGATCGAGAATTTTCGGCAAGGCTGCGGAGATATCAGATGTTTCCGATAGCAGCCGATAAATTTGCAAAAGGGTGTGATCGAGGTGGAACATCGTGTCTACCTCCACAATAATTTCCCAGCGTCGCCGTTTCTATATTTAGAATGGAATTGATTGCAGAATGAGTGTCTTCGAGCTTAAATACCTGGACAGCTCAGTTTCATTAAAATCGAGCCTCACATAAAAAAGTACATCATCAAAAAAACATGTTGATTTGAAAGAGATTAAACTTTGGGGTTGACAATTTTGCGAGGATAGATCTGCGAGGTCAGAATATCTTTGAGCTAAGTTAAAGGCTCCACGCGATTAAGCTTGGTGGTCGCGACCAAAGGGTAAATGATCGCCGCGCGCTTGCCACCATCGTTGAACGAACAAAGAGATAATCCTCCCGTCCCAACGCTACCGGTCGAGCCGTGTTGTACTCATGATGAAGTGATCGAGAAAATAAAGAGATTTTGTATAAGGATCCCATGCAAAAAATCTTTGTGATATTCTTGCGTCATTTCTTGTCCACGATTGTCCACATTTGTCCCTACCCCCCAAATAAAAAAGGGAATCACAAGGATTCCCTTTCTCTACAAAATCAACTAATCAACTTTCTGACTTGGTGTTTTAGCCCCGATTTTATTGGCTCTTTTTAGCA
>CAYUVM010000002.1:0-38439 GCA_964447935.1 uncultured Cytophagia bacterium
GCGTGTATGCCAAGAAAAAAGAGAAGCTGGTGCCGGTGCATCCCCGATTGCGCGAATTATTATTAGCACGTAAGCAGGAATTGGGCGAACAATTCGATTCTGATGCCCACGTCATTGGTTTTGTGCGGGACACACTCTCCGATTACTTTGCCAAAGCCATGGACAAGGCGGGCGTGGACAAACCTGGTGCAGTTCATATTCTCCGCCATACCGCGGCCACGGCAATGTTGGAAACCGGTGCCAACATTCGCGAAGTGCAGGAGTTTCTCGGACATTCCAGCATCACGACGACAGAGATTTACACCCACGTCGTGCAAGAGAAATTAGAGAGCGCGGTGCTTCGCGCCTTTGCCTAAAAGAACTCCGGTGCCATGGAGCCCAGTGGGGTACGCCTTCGACTCAGCATTGGTTGAAGGCCATCTTCCCAGCTTATTCGGGGTGTGGAATCAGCAAGTCACGTGGCCGGTGCGTTTGATTCACCGGCTGCGTGGCGGGAAGATGTTGTGAAATCCAAGGACTGGGTGACGAGAAGATTCTTTTGAAATTCTTAAAACGAAACAAGGAGTAAAGCATGTCACAGACGAACGCCAAAACCGCTTATGGCGAAGAGTTACAAAAAGCGCAGGAGTATTTGCAAGCCTTACAGGTAGCTTTAACTACCGCCCGCGGCGATGGAACCTTTTCCAACAAAATTCATTGGGGCCATGTTGGGGATGTCAAATATCTCAACTCGATTCTTGAACAAGGCTTGCAAGTGGAACTGAAACGAATAGAGTAGGAATCAACAACGTTTCCTCCTTGCTCACGAATACTTAGCGAAAAGGAAAATAAAAATGCCTTACAACGATGGCACGAAGAACTATCAATGGCCGGCCAACAAGCTCACCGCCACTGAAATGGCGATCTTGTATCGCCTGCGGGAAGCCACCGGCAAGCCGATCAATCAGTTGCTGCGCGAAGCGATCTTAAAACTGAATGAACCTGCCAACGGCGAAACCACTGGAGAGCAACATGTCGAGACCAAATAAAACATCTTCGCCGGTGATCGTGAAGAATCTCTCACACGCTGCGGCTCATGCGGATTTGTTCAAATTCGATGGTGCAGTTTTCGACGAAGCCGTGAACTTGCTAAAAGCCTGCTTCTTCCAGCGCGTGCAGTTCTTGGGAAAAGGTGTGCTCTTGTGCTACGACGATGAGAGCAAGACGGTTTATCTCGCCGATGAAGTCAATAACATCGCGAAGCTGGAGATGGGTGAACTCAAACGCTGGGCCTGCTGTCAGTTTTGTGGGGTACAAGGCTTCGTAGATGGGGAAACCCCGGAATTTGTCAACGCCTCGATCTGCAAGGAGTGTCAGGCACATTCGTGGATATAATGGAAAGCAGACACCTCTCCCCAAAGTAGTGCCATACCCGCGACTCCTATCCTCCCTTCAAAATATAGTATATTTGTTCACCATAAAATATTAAACCAATTTTATACTATTTAAGTAAAAACGTTATTTTACTTAAATAATTAAAGTCATGTATCCATTTTCGCACCATTTAAATGGACGTTTTTGACCTACCCAGCCCACCAATTCTTAATAAATTTAAGTTTACCAAAATCACCTTTTAAATGGGTCTCCCCTATGGCCGTTGGCTATCGTAGACAACTGTGTCAATATTTAATCTATTATTTTCATTCTCTCGGTTATTCTTAACTACGTCATTTCTGCGTTAAATTTTTGTGTTATGAATTTAAGTGTGCTGCTGAATCAGTCCGTTAGCGTAAAATCCACCTTGGGTGGGGAAATAGACTAATGGACAAATTCAGTATTGCAACCGCAATTCTCAAGACTTTCTTAATTTTAGGTAAAAAATATTTCTATACTGTCCGCTTACTCAGTTGATCCACTCTTTTTAAGAGGGTTGGGATTCGGTGCTCACCGTGCACGCGCATGATGAAGCCTTTTGCTTCGGCTGCACTGATCCCAACCGCTGTCACATACAACGCGCGCTTGCTTCCTCCTCGAAAAATCTCTGTTTCAGCGGGCGTGTCTTTGAACCGGCTCTTGGCCACACCGATGATGACGGACTTTCCAGCAAGCGCCTCATACAAATGCTTGCCGAAGCCGGGTCTTTGATTGCCGTCAAGATAGACGTAACCGTCAATGACGATGAATTCCGGTAATTGCTCGAGTTGTTGCAAAAGCGCCAAGACGCAAGGCAGCTCACGTTTGTAAAATTGGCCCGGTTCATACTCCGCGACCGTGAGAATGGGGTATCCCCTCGGTGAACCCATCTTGAATTGGAAGTGTTAAAAGATTAACTTCAGGGTTGCCAATTTTGTGGGAGCAGATCGGCGAGTTTGTTGCGGGAATAATCTGGAAGACGAGAGAGAACATCTTTGAGATAGGCCAAGGGCTCGACGCCGTGTCGCTTGGCGGTTGCGACCAAAGTGTAAATGATCGCGGCACGCTTGGCGCCATCGTGTGAACCAGCAAAAAGATAATTCTTCCGTCCCAGCGCCACGGGCCGAATCGCGTTCTCAACTAAATTGTTATCGATCTCCAAGCGACCATCGGTAACATATTTCTCCAGTTTCGGCCATTGTCCGAGCATGTAACCGATGGCTTTACCGATCAGGCTCTTGGGAAGAACTTGAGTACACTGTTGATCGAGCCAAGTTTTGATCTCATGCAAAATCGGCTGGGCCTGTTGCTGACGTAACGCATAGCGTTGATCGAATGACAGGGCAGCCTCGCGGGCTTGCCGCTCGATCAAATACAACGCTTGAATCTTTGACAACATCCACGCGGCGCGCTCGCGGTCGCCGTCTTGCGCTTGATCGAAGTACCGCCGGGCATGCGCAAAACAGCCCACCGCCATGACGTTTGGTTGCGCCACGACCTCGTCATAGCCGGCGTAGCCGTCGATCTGGAGATAGCCGCGAAAATTCTTGAGCAGGTCATTGGGCCCGGCGCGACTGCGGCCCGGCCGATAATCAAACAGCACCAACTTCGCCACCGGATCATAGTACACCCAGTGATAGCCCAAATGCGTTTTGCCGGCTTGCAGGCGATCCAACACGCGAATCGGCGTCTCATCGGCCATCACGTAAGTGGATTGCAGAATGATCGAGCGTTGCGTTTCATACAACGGCAACAGCAATTCGCCACTCGCCTTCACCCAACCGTTCAGCGTGGACTCTGGAATTTCGACACTCTGACGACGAAACTGTTGGCGCTGGCGATACAGCGGCAGATGATCAACATATTTACTGATCAAAATTTGTGCTAACAACCCCGGCCCGGCGATGCCTTTATCAATCGGGCGCGTCGGCAAGCTCGCGACGATGACGCCGTCACCTTCCGGCCGCGCATATTTCGGACGAACATAACGCTTGACGTAAAGTTCACCCGGTTGATATTCCAATTCTTCCGTGATCTCGTCGCCGATTTTTTTGAGCGCCTGGACGTCACGTTCAGGTTCCAGGCGAATTTCTTGGCGACGTAAATGCGCGGGCAGGAGATTACGGCTGGGAAGTTTGACGGAGGAAGATTTTTTCTGCCGCCGGGTGTAGGTGAGGGTGGCGGTTGCAACGGCAGTGACTTCTGACCGCTCGTCATCGAGCGCGATGGGCAATTGCTGGGCGTTCGCGATGGGCACAAAACGCTCGCGCTTCTGGCCAAAGATGAAGCGCCGCAACTGCGTGAGTTCGGCTTTCAAGGACGTCACCTCTGTGAGCAATTCTTCGTAGGTGGGTTTGGGCGTTGCCGTCATACTTGAATATAAGCACAACGGGCGCAAAAACCTGAATCTATTTTTATGCCAAAAAAATTATGCTGGCATGGACGGACGATGATAACGCCGCCGGCGTTTGATCGACAAAAGATCAATGCCTTCGAGAATCATCATCAACTCATCGTAGCGCAGTTCGAGCGAAGCGTGGTCAGAAGGCGACGTCGGAAGTTGAAACGTACCTTGCTCCAGGCGTTTGTAGAACAGCCAAAAGCCGGTGCGATCCCACAGCAGAAGTTTCATCCGGTCACGCCGGCGATTGAGGAACACGTACACATCACCGCTGGTGGGATTTTGTTGCAGGGCCGAGGTGACCACGCCTGAAAGGCCGTCAAAACTTTTGCGTAAATCCGTGGCGTGGGCATACAAGAAAAAGCGCAGCGAGGACACGATGGGAATCATGCTCGCGCTCCCGCCGCGTGAAGGAGTTGGGAGAGCATGTCGACATCGACAGCACCGCAAAATCGCACGACGACACCGGAGGGATATTCAATCTCACACGTTGAAGTTTGCAGAAGCGGTTCTGAAGCTTGCAGGCGCAAGGGGATAAAATCTGTTGGGGTCGCGTCAGGTTGAAGCGGCATCGGTTGTCGAGCCTGATATTTCTTGAGCCAATAACGAAATGTCCAATAAGCCAAACCGTGTTGCTGGCAAAATTCCGTTTGCGACAGCTCGCTGGCCAGAAAACTTTCCACCTTCTCAAACATCTCTTGCGCGTGCGAACTCTGTTGGTGTCGGGCGACCATCCTTCTTCCTTTGTGGTTCGACACAATCTACGAATCTTTTTCCAACAAAGGAAGATGGGTTCACCGAGGGGATACAGAATGGGAGCGATCAATTCCTGGGTGGGTTCACGATCTTCCCAGTTTTGAAACAATACCCCTGCTGCAATCGCTTTGTCCTCTCGATAATCGACATCAACGGCAAGAATCATTTTTTAATCATCCGTTTCAAAAATCGTTGCGCACGTAATTTTTGAATCACGGTATTTGTGTCAGGCTTCTTTTCCCGGGTTCGCGCCAGCCGTCGTCAAAGCACGCACGAATAAGTGAATCCTCCGGGGACTGAGGCAACCAACCTTTTTCAGCCCGTTGCACCAACAAAGCCCACACGGCTTCACTGTACTCGCGATAATCCGAAAATCGTGAAAACCAGCTTGTCTCCAGGCGCGCATAAATGCGGTGAAAGTGAATACTGACGTCCCAACCGCGTTCCCGGGTGTGTTCTCGGATTTCTCGAACAAGCGTGCTGCGCGCCAGGGCCTCGACATTCCCGCTCGCTTGCGCCTCAGCAAGCAGCGCCCACCAAACGCGTAGCGCGGAAATTCGTTTGCCGAGGCGTGCAGCCAGTTGGCCGAAAGTCAGCGTTGGATTAGCTAATGCCAATGCGGTCATCGTGCCGTATTCGGTTCCAGCTAAGCAACGATACACAGGGTCGCAAATGTCCGCGTAGGGGAATCCCTGGATGAGGTCGAGAACACTTTCAGCCATGACCGCGAGGTCTTTATCTTGATCGTCACGCAGATTTTCGAGGGCCGCGCGTTGCGATGCAAAAGCGGTTTGAACCGGCAAGAATACCTCTCTGAAATCGCTTTCAGCGCGTATTTTGACATTCAGTGAATAATAAGATGGGTATGCGATGCCGTCTCGATCTTGCACTTCAATAGGTTGAGCGGGAACGTGTCGTGCAGCGCTCTCGGCAATTGCCTCCACCAATCCCAGGATGCTGGGGCGGCCTGGCGTTTGTTCATTCACGGCGAGCTGAATCAAGGTTGCAACCGCCGGTGCCGTCGCAGAGTAGATGTCACCTTGATGATAGATCGTTGTTGCCAGGTGATTCAATGCGTTCTCGCGAACAGCCGGTTCGGTTGACTTCAGGAATTCAATGGCCTTGGGGGTATCTTCCGCCGGGCCATAAGCGTGATGGTATGAAGACCACGCGATCGGCTGCTGAGTTCTGTCCATTTGTATATCCAGTAAGAGAAAGTCACAACTCGTCGTTCAACGACGAAACGACATCTGGTCGCCGTGTTGCCCAAAATATCAAGAGAGTCTCACTCCCCCACCATCACAAACGCGCCCCAGTATTTTGGCAGCTTGTACTTGTCGCGAATCTGTTGTTGTGCTTGGCGGAAGGCTTGGCGTTTGTTGCCGGTCTTGAGCCAGGCGCCATAGAAAGAGGCCATCAATTCCTGCGTCGCGATGTCGTCGACTGCCCACAGGCTCATCAAAATGGTTTTGGCGCCGGAGACTTTGAAGGCGCGCTGCAAGCCGTAGACGCCCTCACCGTTCTTCACTTCGCCAAGGCCGGTTTCACAGGCGGAGAGCACGGCTAATTCCGTGTTGTCCAAATCGAGATTGGCGGCTTCGTAGGCGGTGAGCATGCCGTCTTCGGTGTCGGGTTTCTTCTCGGCGTTTAAATACGTCGCTGCCCCGGCCAGCAGTAATTTGGAACTCAACATCGGATTCGTCCCGCTCGGCGCGGCAAAATGGCTCTTGTCCGTCAAGGAGAGTGGGACGATATTGCGCCCGCGGCTGCGAACATCTTCGGCATTCGATTGTTCAAAAACACCATGAGTGGCAATATGCAAGATCGCGGGATTCTTGACCGCCTTCACGGCTTCTTCCAGAGCAGCTTTTCCTGTGTGCACGCTGGTTTGCCAACCGTTGCGCTGTAACAGTTGGCCGATGTTCTTGACTTCTATTTCGGTCCCGGGCAAATCGGTGAACGACGCTTTGCGCAATTCCGTCCTTTCATGATCAGAAAGCCAACCTGCTTCTCCGCGTTTTTGAAATGGCTTTGTTGCCGCCTGCAGTTGCTGAACTTCAAGCTGATAAGCCGGCCGGCCAAACAGCACGGCATTTTTGTTTGCGCTTTTCTTACTTTTAAACTGCAACAGATCTTTGGTGTTGGTGACCAGATGAATGTCAATCTCATCCAACACGTATTCTCCGGTTGCGGGATTAGGAAGAATATTCAGATTGATTTGGTTGTAAATGCCGTCGGGAGAGAAATAGACTTTTTTGATTCCGGACAGTTTTTCTTTTATAGGTTGCCAGTATTGCCAGTATGGCCTATACGCGATTCCGCTTTTTGCACGTCGGCATTCCAAATAGTCTTTGGAATACTTGCCTTCCAAATCGTTGCCATTTTCTAATAAGACCAAGTCGGGATAGTTCTTGCTATCCGGCCTGACGATGAGCGCGGCATAATAAACCAAATCTGTCAAGTTTTCATTAAACCATCTAATCCGTACCATCTCTACGGCTGCTTCTTCAGGGTTGAGCCGGCTTTTGATATCCTGCCACGTGAATAAAGCCGAATCTCTGGCTTGTGCAAAGGCACTCGATTGACGTGAAAGTTGCTGCTCCAAATCATTGGCTATGATTTCCAAGCTATCTTTATTGATGCCCTGCTTGGCAGTCTCAGTTTTACCTAAAGCATAAACTTTCGCGAGATATTCTTTTTGGGCGAGCCACGCTTGGTAAGATGCAATCAGATTTTTGTCTCCACTACCAAGAATAAGCCTTTTGACTTTAGCGGTGCTATTTAAAAGTAAAGCTTTAATGGACAACTGATAGTTATACATTTCGGCATTGATAAGCGGATTCTCATCACTTCTTTTGACTGCAAAAGAATTAAATCCTTCAAATCTCTCTTTAATGGTGTTATAAAACTTTTCCTTTTCATCTTCGCTCATAAAGGGGAAATACGTTTGGATTTGATGCAGCAAGTTGGCATTTCCTTGTTGGTACATAGCTTCGGCCTCTTTATCGTAGCCCGAATAGTCGTACAGGATTGCCAAGCTGCTTAAGACAAGAGCATGGGCAGGGTGAGTTTCGCCGTAGGCCGCTTTTTGTATGACTAATGCCTCTTTGAGCAAAAGCGTGGCTTCTCGATAACGCCCCCTTTGACGGTATAGTGCTCCGAGATTTTGTAGGGAAATAGCGTAGCCGGGGTGGGTTTCGCCTAACACCTCTCTTTCAATGTTCAAGGCCTTTTTGTACAAAGACTCAGCTTCATCGTAGGGACCTTTATAACTATAAAGATGCGCCAAATTGTTTAAGGCTAAAGCATAGTCAGGATGAGTTTCGCCTAAGGCTGTTTTTCTGATGACCAATGCCTCCTTGAGCAAAGGCTCGGCTTCTTCATAACGGCCCGTTGACATGTACACGACCGCTAACTCGTTTAAGAAATTGGCATACAAAGGGTGAGTTTCGCCTAATTTCGTTTTGTAAACCTCTGCTGCCCGTTTATGCAAAAGCTCAGCTTCCCTGTAGCGACCGAGCTTACTATACAATCCTGCCAAATTATTGATGTAAGTGGCGTAGCTGGGATGCGTTTCGCCGAATACAGCTTTGACAATCGCAGTTGCCTGTTTGTACAAAAGCTCCGCTTTTTCGTAGCGCCCCATTGTACGGTAAAATCCGGCGAAGTTGTTCAAGGAAGCTGCATAGTCAGGGTGAATTTCGCCTAAGGCTATTCGGAGTATTTCTGTTGCTTGTATATAGAAAGCTTCGGCCTCCTCATAGCGCCCCATGGCCTTACATAACAGTGCTAGATTGGTTAAGTCCGCGGCATAGTCAGGGTGAGTTTCGCCAGGCACAATTTTGATGATGCTTAATGCCTGCCGATACAAGGGCTCGGCTTCGGCGTAACGACCCATTGAATGATACAATTGCGCCAAATTGCTTAAGGAGGTGGCATAGCTCGGGTGAGTTTCGCCTGAATTCGCCTTGGCGATGCTTAACGCCTGTTTGATCAATGGTTCGGCTTCGGCGTAGCGGCCCATTGAATGATACAATTCCGCCAAATTGTTCAAGGACGCGGCATAGTCAGGATGGTTTTTGCCGGACGTTGTTCCTGCAATGGTCAATGATTGTTTATACAACGGCTCGGCATCCTCATAACGCCCTACTTTTCGATATAAGAAAGCAACATTGTTTAAAAGAGTTCCATACGCTTGATCTTTAGCGCCAAATTCTTTTTCGGCCAATTTCAAAGCCATCTCTGCCCATCTAACGGCACTTGTGTAATCTCCCTTTTTCCGAAGTTCATCAGATTTATCAAAAGCTGTAAATAGTGTTTGCCCCAAAGCAAATGAAGAGGTTAATACAATGAAGAAGAGAATTTGAATCACACTTTTCATACCGCTTGCAAATTTATGAGTGGGTACTCTTTTCATCTAGAGTAAATTGCATTGCTTAATCTTTGCTCAAAGTTGCACCATGCTTCTTGAGCAAAGCGACCATGTCAGCTCGACCCTCGGCCCAATCCAGCGGCGTGTCGCCGCCCAAACTATCTTTCGCATTGACATCGGCGCCGTTGGCGATAAGTCGTTCCGCTATTGCCACATGTCCTTCAAATGCTGCGCTGTGCAAAGGCGTTGCTCCGAGCTTATTCTTTGCATTGACGTCAGCACCTTTGGCAATCAACAGTTCTACTACGCCGGCACGACTTTTCACGATTGCAAAGTGTAGCGGTGTATCACCGTCTGTGTAATTTTGGGCATTGATCTCAGCGCCCTTGGCGATTAGCAATTTCACTACGGCTGTGTTGCCCTCAAAGGCGGCATAGTGCAGTGCCGTCGAGCCGTAATGATTGACCCTCAAATTGACATCGGCGTCTTTAGCAATCAAAAGTTCCGCTGCAGCAAACTGGCCACTGGTGATTGCCTTGTGCAGCGGTGTATAGCCTTTTTTATCGCTTGCATTGATATTAGCGCCTAAAGCGATTAACAACTCAATCATAGTCAGGTGCCCCTTACGCGCCGCAAGATGCAGCGACGTGTTGCCGAAATAATCTGTTGTCTCGGTTTTTGCTCCGTTCGCTACCAGCAGCTTTACGACAGTTGTTTGTCCTTCTTGTGCCGCCAAGTGCAGTGGTGTTAGGCCAGCGTTGTTCTTTTCATGAATGTTAGCGTTGCGGGCGAGGTGTGCTTTAACTTGTTCGATTTCCCCATGTTCGGCAGCATCGTGCAGCGTTGGCGCCCTGCTGTGTTGTCTGAATAATTGAATCATATCCTTGCGATCCATGAGAGTCGCGAGAGACAACGGCGTAGCCCCGAATTTTGATCTTATATAGACATCGGCGCCTTTTGCAACAAGCAGTTTTGCTATGGCAAAGTGATCATTCGTAATTGCCAGGTGTAGTGGCGTATAGCCTTTCCTATCCCTTGCATTAGTTTCAGCACCTCGTGCGATTAACAGTTCAGTCGTGGCATAGTCGCCATTGGTGATTGCCAGGTGTAGCGGTGTATAACCTTTCCTATCTCTCGCATTGATTTCAGCGCCTCGTGCGATCAACAGTTCAACAATCGCCGTGTGGCGCTTTCGCGCTGCAAAGTGCAACGGCGTATTGCCGGCAAAATCTTTCGTCTCAGTTTCTGCGCCCATGTCGATTAACAACTCTATCACTGCTCTATGGCCTTCCAGCGCTGCAAGATGCAGCGGTGTTTGGTCGGCAATGTTTCTCTCCTGGATGTTGGCGCTCCAAGCAATTTGCGCTTTGACTTGTTCGAGGCCCCCTTGCTGTGCAACATCGTGCAATGTTGCTGCGCGCGACGGTGATGCCGAAAATGGAGCAGCGCTGTGCCGACTGAGTAATTGTACGATATCCGTGTTGCCCATAAGAGTCGCGAGGGCCAGTGGTGTCGCACCAGATCTTAATTTCGCATCGATCTCAGCGCCATTGCCAATTAGCCGCTTCACAATGGCCGTATGCCCTTCAAATGCTGCGAGGTGCAAGGGTGTTAATCCGATTCTTGACTGCGCATTGACCATGGCGCCTCTGGCAATCAGCAGTTCGACCACATCCGTGTGGCCAATTTCAGCCGCCCAATGCAATGGGGTTTCGCCGTTTTTATCTCTCGCATTGACATTGGCACCCTGGACGATCGGCACGTCAACCACGCCACGGTCATTCTTTAATATCGCCGCCCAGTGCAATATCGTTCCGCCATATTCGTTATCCTTTCCCCGAGCCGGGAGTTCATTGATCTTACTCGTATCTATCGCCGCCGGAGTGACCTGTCGTTGTTGCGCCATCGCTTGCGGCGTTACGAACATCATCACAAGCGTTGCGATAAAAAGATCAAGACATTTAGGCAACTTGAAAAACTTCATAGCGATAATTTCCTTAATTACGACAAGACGCAAGCATGCCAGTTAGACTTCGTTATTTCCAATGCTCAATCGCTTACTGAATTAATTTATCTCGCGGAAACTTGGCCGATACAATACCAGCCGGCCGGATTCTATGGAAAAACCGGACTTCAGTGCCACAACTTTTGGGTATGTCCCTGAAGTTTTCGCCACAACGGTGATGTCATCCACCCGCGGTCGCCAAGCAGCCCCGTCCCGTTTCTGAACAAATAAAGCTGCTTGCGAACGCGAACTTGCATCTGCCAACAAAAGTTTACGAAATCGCCATGGCAGAACTTTCTGCTGTTCGACGCCGACCAGCGGCAAGGCTTCATCACTCTTCTGTAGTGCCTCCAGCATTCGGTCGATCGCGTCCGCCAACTCGGGAGCAGCTTGGGTGAGGCCGCTCGATTCTTCCACATAGTCAGATTGCTTGCCTTCGATTTTCAGCCAGGCCACTCGACCGTCGGCAAATACAGCGCAATTGCTGCGTATGTAAGCCTTGTCGTCGGTCAAGGCCTCAAGCTCTAACACCGCACACACCACTTTCAACTGACCATCCAAATTCCTAACCGCCAAAACTACATCTGAAGGCGTTGAACGCAGATCTTTATCGCCAGATGGAGAGTCAAACGTGGGATCGTGAGCTGCTCCGCTGGCAGCGGCCGCTATGCTTTTGGCAGCTTCGTTCACGAGCGTCGCCAGGCCTTTGTCTCGCCGATCTCGGACCCCCGTGAGATTATACGTTGCTAATTCAGTGATCTCCAAAACTTTGTACCCTTGGTCGAGGTAGGTTAAGATTTTTAATTCAATTCCATCACGCATGACTTGTAAGGTCGGATTCTGAGCATTTCTATCGTCAAAAGTAATGATCCAATCATTCATCTGGAAGCCTGCCTCTAATTCATCGATAAGCCGGCTTAATCCTGTGGAGACATACCAAAATTTGAACGTATTTCTGCCTTCTGAAGACCCGCTTGATTCTTTCTCCACGCTCGTCCATCCCTCCGGGACAAGAAAGTGTTTGGGAAAACCGGCGGGTAGATTTTCCTTCTGGCAAGACATCGGCATAAAAGCCAGCGTTAGAATCACAAGCATGTGTCGAAAATACGTCATGGTTGTGAGACTAATCTTCGAGTTCTTTCTACTATTCATTGTTAGCCTCCTATTGTTTTTTCACATCCAAACTACCCACACCAGCAAATCCACGGCAGTTCCCAATTGATTGAAAACTGTCGTGGCGTTGGTATGAAACACCGTTAATTTGCCCGGCACATTGCCGACGCCGAAATTTTCTGTGCCTGCTATCACCAACGCCTGATCCGGTGTATCCATCACTTGCCCGCCGGCGCTCGCTTCTGTCACCGGGGCGTAAGCGGAAACAAAGATCAGCGCGGCTTTCCGGCCTTCGTTCGTGCCAGCCGGAAGCGTGAGCTGCGCGTTGTCGACGAGGCTTCCGCTGAAACTCCAGAGATTGGTGCTGCCAAACAGTTGCAGAGCGTGCTGCAAGGATCCGGCGTTGGCAACCTTTTGCGTAAAATACGCCGTGTCGGGCACTGGCGAATGTGTGTTCAGGCGATTGAAGGCGATCTTTTCCTGCATATTCGGCATCACCACCCTGGACTGGACGCCCATCAGCACCTGATCGAGCGCCAATTCAGCCACGCCGTCCAACTCGAGCGCAATGCCGGCGCCGTTATATGTTGCATGTCGCAGCGTGCAGCGCTGGACATTGCGTAAAAAAATGCCGTTCTGGGTTGGATCAGCCAGAAATTGCTCGATCAGCAAATCGTTCAAATTGGCATGCCGTTCGATATAAATGGAATAGCCACCACCATTAGAGGTTTGTTCGGTGCGCACGTTGCGCAAGGTGAGCACATGGCTGGCATCAGTCGTTTGGGTATCTTTCCAATACAGGCCATAACTGCCTTGTACCCAGGCTTGAAAACCGCCGAAAACTACGTTTTGCAGGTTCACGCCATCCGCGATAAAGATGCAGGGTTGAACGACGCCATTGCTCACGAGCAAATACAGATTATTGCAATTGAAATGGTCGAGCGGAAAGTCTGCGTTTTTTTCGATGACCAAAGGCCGGTCGGCAAAAATGTGCAGATTGTCGATATGCCCGGCTTCGCGCCCACGAATCCGCAAGCCGGCACTGTTGCCATTCCCCGTCCAGGGGCCGATGATCAAATCCCGGACGAGCATGTTGCTGGTATCGTGCAACTCAATGGCGGTTTTGGTCCGCCCATTATCCACGCTGCTGACGAGCGCCATATCTTGCAAGGCGCATTGCCACGAGATGCCGGCAGCGCCGCGATCGAATTTGAAAAGGGTTTGCCCATCATGAATGGGGCTGAACCGCACATGAGTAACATAACGCCCGGCTCCCCGCAAACTCACGCGTATAAACGGAATCCGAATCTCGCCCTTCACTTCATAGACGCCGGGCGGGAAAAAGACCGCGCCGCCGTTTTCACTCTTGCCGATGCGGTCAATCGCCGCTTGAATGGCGGCGGTGTCGTCTCCCATGCCGTCGCCCCGAGCGCCAAAGTCTTTCACGCTGATGCATTCCGTTAATTTGTCATGCACGGTTCTGGGGACGGCTCCTGCCAAAGGCTGCCGAAAGCCGATGCGCGCATCGCCTTTTTGCAGATTAGCGGTATCGGCCAACTCAGGAAACACGCAGCTTTTGATGGTTTTGCAGAAGGGAAGCACGTTACCTTTTCATTAAGAGTTGAGTATTATCATCCGAAACATATATACATCTACGTTTGCCCGCGTCTAACGATGCGTTCAAGTTTCACTATTGAACTTCCAAGTATGAATGCCTGCATTGGCGCGTGCCAGTAGATACACTTCATTATTAACGACGGCTGTCTGTATCGTCGAGTAGTTCGCGACGTCGTCCCATCCAGATGCATCGGACCATCCCGGACTGTTGGAGGCAAGCTTCGACCAACTTTTGTTCCCGGTATTGAATTTCCAGGTCTGAATGCCTGCATCTGCGCGCGCCAATAGATACAACTCATTCTTGACTACAGCAGTCTGTATCGTCGAGTAGTTCGCGACATCACTCCAGCCGTCTGCGTCTGACCACTCCGGACTGTTAGAAGCAAGCTGAGACCAACTCTTGTTTCCGGCATTGAACTTCCAGGTCTGAATGCCTTTATTGGCGCGTGCCAACATATATAACTCATTATTAACGACGACTGTCTGTATCGTCGAGTAATTCGCGACATCGTCCCAGCCGTCTGTATCCGACCACTCTGGGCTGTTAGAGGCAAGCTGAGACCAACTCTTGTTTCCGGCATTGAACTTCCAGGTCTGAATGCCTTTGTTGGCGCGTGCCAGCAGATATAACTCATTATTAACGACGACGGCCTGTATCGTCGAGTAATTCGCGACATCGTCCCAGCCGTCTGCATCCAACCAATCTGGGCTGTTAGAAGCAAGCTGAGACCAACTCTTGTTTCCGGCGTTGAACTTCCAGGTCTGAATGCCTTTGTTGGCGCGTGCCAGCAGATATAGTTCACTATTGACGACGGCTGCCTGTATTGTGGAGTAGTTCGCGACATCGTCCCAGCCGTCTGCATCCGACCACTCTGGGCTGTTAGAGGCAAGCTGAGACCAACTATTGCTCCCGGCATTGAACTTCCAGGTCTGAATGCCTTTGTTGGCGCGCGCTAACAGATACAGTTCATTGTTGATGACGGCGGTCTGTATTGTCGAGTAGTTCGCAACATCGCCCCAGCCGTTTGCATCCGACCAATCTGGGCTGTTAGAGGCAAGCTGAGACCAACTCTTGTTTCCAGCATTGAACTTCCAGGTTTGTATGCCTTTGTTTGCACGCGCCAACAGATACAGTTCATTGTTGATGACAGCGGTCTGTATTGTCGAGTAGTTCGCAACATCGCCCCAGCCGTTTGCATCCGACCACTCTGGACGGTTGGCCGTAAGCCAAGACCAGGGAGTGATCATATCCTGAGTTGTGGCGATTTTCCAACTGTAGCCACTATCACTACTCACTAAGATTACCGGATCGTGAGCATTAGTTTCCCAAAGCTGGTCATCTTCATTCCACTCAAGTTCTTCATCGGGCCATTTCCGATGATAAGCATCAAGCTCATCGTCTGTCAATTTATGCGAGTAATAGAAGTAAGCCAGAAACAACCGTCCACACCCATCGATTGTCAGCTTATGATACCAAACACTATAATGCTTCGGTTTGGGAACTGCTAGCTTTCCGAAATCAGACCAAGAGTCGTCGTTGCGCTTCTTTCGCATGTAATGAAGGGAATAACCTTCATCATCAACCATCCGCGAAACGAGATGAAGCGTGTCTGCTTTGTCAATCACCAGGCTTACATAGGTCTCCTTTCCGCTAGGGTTGCTAATTTCAACAGGCAGTTTCCACTCTGTAGCATCGTTCGGTCTCTTCGAAACTGTATATTTGAACGGCTTCTGATGTGAGCCAAGAACGACATGAAGAAAACCTTGACTATCACTTACAATGGCCGGGCCATTATGATGGTCGATAGGTTTACTGGAGTCACTACTTTGGGTAACACCCAGCAACACAGGCCCTGTCACTGGTTGATCGTCATGATCATGATTATATGTGACGATGTACTGGGGGGTGCCCTCTTTACCCTCAACTGGGATTGTGCCGACGTAGACAATATGCGTCTTATTCGCCACCGTGACGGTTTGATCCCCCACGCCCGAATGGGAAGGCCCATCCATCACATTGTCTATGCGCAACTCGTCGATCAAATTCAAGTTATTTAGTGTTCCATTATCTTTCTTTTTTGGAGCAATGATTGACAATACATCGTCTCTACCGAGGACAAAAATAACTGGCGGGCGATCAGAAGCGGTCCTTTCTATCCGATAAATGGGTCGATATTTAATTACTTTTTCAGATACAGGCAAAGGATGCACCTCCCAGTTCTCCATATCATCCCGAGAGTGAAACAAGAAATCACCATGGGTTTTCGTTTTTACGATGGTGTACGCATCACCTGATGCATCAAAAACGATTCGCTCTTCCGCTTGAGATACCCCGCTGGCAATTTGGTCATCATTCCAATCTTCAATTTTCTCTTTCATTATGCTGCTCAAGGAAAGGACAATCCACTTCCCGGCAGCATCGAGTGTCTGAATAAAGACTTCTTTGACCCAAACGTGAGAGTAATAAACTGTTGCATGCTTGCCGACAACATCATGTACACCGACCCGGATAACCGGGCGATTCTTCCGATCAAACGTGACTGTATTCGGCAGAAAGCGCGGATTATAACACAATATCTCACGCTCTCGTTCCCAAATTGTTGGGTACTTTATGGGTGAACGACCTGGAATGATGACGGGTACGTTATCTCCGATTTCAGCATTATTACACCAAGGTGAGCTGTTCCACTGCGGCTTCATTTGGTTCATCTTAATTGATGGTTATCATAAGTTGTTCTAATCACGCCTACTGACCGGTCACTTTTGCAGCGCAGTGCTGTTTCTTAAATTTGCTGTAGTGACCGGTCAGTAACTTTGTCTTTATTTGAACTTGGCCAAATGCACATATTCGATACTCTCGATGATATCGTTCTTGATCGTAATAACGCGACAACCCTGAAAAGAAGGGCCGGGGTGATGGCGTTTTTCTCCGATAATCGTTTGCAACCTTTGGTTCGCCTCGATTGGACCGACCGCAGCCGTTTGCAAAATAAGCGGGCTGTGTGTTTTCCACCATTGGGATTTGTTGGCGGCCTTATTGAGTGGATTGGCATAAGGCGGCACTTGCAGAACCTGGTAATCTCCCCAAGCGGATTTTTTGTTTATCGTGGCGGGTTTGGTTGGAGCAGGCACAGGCACGCCTTCCTTCACTTCAATATGAACCGGTTTGTCAAAACCCAATTTTTTTGACGGATAATATTGGGACGGGTTCTCTGTATAAAAATCAAAATAGAAGTGTAACTCATCTTTTGCCTCATTCCAAGCGAGGCGGAATTCCGCGCGTTTGTGGATATGCCCGCACAAGACCAAATCCGCCTTGCGAGCAACTCCATCGCCGGCACAGAGTTGAAGAAATTCTCTTATTTTGCCTTTGCTGATGCCATAGTCGAGCAGATCCTCGCCGTCTTTTCCCTTATAGAAATAGCTTTCGCCTTCAGCCTCAAACCAGCCATTGTGACTATGCAGCCACGACAGATCCTGACGAAAAACATATGCCGAGATTTCATCTTTAAGGTATGGAAACTTGAAATCTATTTTCAAATAACGATGTTCCGTTTCGCGGAAATAGTGCGGATATTCATTTCCTTTCGGATTGACCGGCGGGGCATGCATGCCAATCAAGACCAGGCCTTGTGGCTCGTTTAGCGTTTTTCGGAGCAGATTGATTTGTGAGTCTTCCAAACCCTCGCTATTCGGATGGCCAGCGGCAAAATTGTTTTCCGACTCGGTCCCCGCATTCAACCATTGTTTAAAGGCTTCCCAATCCGTATTTACCATGTCTTTATCCCAGCGGGTATCCAGCATTAAGATTTGATGTTTCCCCAGGCGCACGACAAAGGAGCCGCTGTCGCTAAACCGTCTGAGATAATACTCCAATTTTCCATCAATCTTTGCCATGTCTTTAGCCGCGGCCTGGGATACTGTTTTGAAACCGCCTTGCAAGTCGTTCGCTTCTTCGTTGGTGAGATTCATCGGCGCGTAATTGCGAACTGTCGGATCGTCCACCCCGAGAATACCTATATCAAAATTTAGCATGAACTGGTAAGCACGATAATCGTGATTGCCCAGGGTAGTTAAAATTGGCACCCGGAGCTCTTCCGATGGTGTCCCCTCGGGTGAAGGAACTTGGCCTCGGAGTAGTTTTTCAAAAAAGGCATAATTGCCTGCCCCGAGCGAGGGCGTGGTCATCCTTTCAATCTCGTCGTTTAAATTTCTTGAGAAGTTATTCGGGTTTTCTTCAAACTCATATTCAAGCAAGTCGCCCGTCGCGATGATCAGATCGAGTTTTCCATCATCGTGGAGTTTGTTGGCGTACCGGATCAAATCGCGAAAGTTGTCGTTGTAATTGTTGAATGCCTTGGCGCCCTCTTCCTTTCCCAGCTTTTTCAATTTGGCGCGAAATTTATCCAGGCGTTGGCTCACATGAATATCCGTGACGTGCATAGCGCCAAAGTCCTTCCATGAGTTTTTAAAATAAACGGCATGCGGCGCCAGGCTAACCATCTTGCCGGACGGCAGTTTCAATGAAACGTCATAAAGCGTATTTTCGGAAATCTCGGCAAAATTAACGGTGCTTTGTCCCCTAAAATATGTTTGTAATAAGCTGTGAACGACTTTCGTGGCTTTTTCAGGAAAAGTCAAGGCAATGGGGTTTGCCTTGGGCTGCCCGGTAGGAACAAGAAACAATCGTCCGCCCAACAACTCGTTAAAAAATGATGCTGGAAATTCAAGCTTGGGAGGCGGGATAAGGCCCAAAAGCAGTTGCACGTATACTTCCTGATTCAAGCCCGAGGGATTATTGGTGGGGATAAACGCGGGGTTGCCAATCTTCGGAAAGCCGAAATAAATTTTTTCAACTTTGCCCTTGCTGTAACTTCCTTTCCAGAGGCAGCCATATTCGAAAAAAACGGCTTGGCCGCCCGCGGCGCCCACCACTTCAGTTAATGGGTATCCCCAGGGGCCGGCTTCGGCGCCGGCATCCTTCCACGTGGTATAAAAATCGCCGGAAAGCACAATCCCGCCGTCTTTCCAAATAATTGCTCCCCATTCGAAGTAACTAATCGGAACCTCTCTTACCCGCGTCCGCGTTTCATCGGATAGCGGAAAGCCAAGTTCGCGCCTTCCGGTTTTTGGATTTTTTCCCGGCCCGCCGAGTTCGAGGTACATGTCAAGAATGCCGCCGTGCACTTCGTGGGCTTCGTCGCCCATAACCGGATGCCAGTAAATGGTGGCATTTTTGAAACGCCGGTATTGCCCGCCGGAACCGGCGCTTTGATCGCTCTTATCAATAGCGGCGCCCAGATCGAAGCCGGCCTTGTTTAATTGGTTGACTTTGTCTTGAATTTTTGACATGGCAAAATGTGGGTTAATGGTTTTTGTGAGTTTTTTTTGCTAAAACGCTAACGCTTCCAAGGCACCATCTTTACTCCAAAAGGTGATCTTGGCAGTAGAGGCCGGCCTTCCAGAAGTACGCCTGGCTACGCTAACTTCCGCAATCGTCCCGCCGCCATCTCCTTGCAAGTTGACTTCGACGATCCCCGTAAAAATGAACAGGTGGTTGGCATCGCCGGGGCCGGCGACGGGGATTTCGGGAGATGGAATATTTTTAGGATTGCACTTCAATTTCTTCCATACCGTGTCTCTTTTGAAGTTATTAGCGCCTGATTAAAATAAAAAGAGTTCATTACGTTAAGTAGTTCGTATGCTAACTTAACTATACTGTCAAAAGTATAAATCGAATCTTCACTAATTTCCCCAAGTCTTCCAATTCCTTTTTTTAAGCTCTCATAATCACGTTCAAAATAGACAGAAAATTCTTTCACAAAAGATTTAATATTGGTACTTCGAATAACGATTATTGTTTTGTTAATAGCATGCCAAAGATCCGCTCCAGCAGAAACCCCAGCATTCAAATGGGATTTAACATTAGTATCGCTGATATCTATTGGGAACCTCTTGCTATCAATCTGTATTCGGGAAAGTTCTTCACATATCCTAACCAAGACTAAGTAGTTTGTAACTATCTTTTTTTCTGTAGCCTCTATTTCATGATATGCCTTATTTAAATTCCATCTTTTAATATTCTCATCTACGGTCATTGCCTCTTTAGCCAGCCAATTTACTGTTGTATATGTAATCAAAATTGATGAAGCTAATGCTCCCCCACTAAATTTTAAACCAGGCCTAATTAGTTTAGCAACATCAGTACCTAATTTCGCAACAGGAACCGCAACCTTCTTTATTCCGACATCTAATTTTTCTACGGTTGTCAAGTTTGCACTAAATATTTGCACCAAACCTTCGATCAATTCTGTGGCGGCAAAAACGCTTGAAATTTTATCAAGACCTCTAGCCATATTTCTAAAAGTTTCTAATGAATACTCTAAAGCTTCTTTACTACCTATTATTTTTGCTATTCCAACCAAGCATAATGCAGAAAATGCGCATACTCCCGTAACAGTAGCAACGGAAAATTGGACAATAGAATTTATGGCCCCCACCGTGCTTAAAAAGCTATGTCCAATCGTTCTCCCAGTATAGTGGTTAATTTTGAGGCTTTTCTCATAGGCATTTAATAATGTCAAAATTAAGTTTAAAGCCATGCCCAAATCATTTAACCGTATACAATCATTCTGCGCGTCAATAGCTTTAATTGATAAATGCTTTTTTAGTTCTTTGGTGTGCTCGGTAAACTTCTCCCATTCTTCAGGTTTCAACTGCATTTGGAGAGTGTTACCTATTTCCTTTAGAACCGCTTTTACAGATTTGTACTCCAAAGAATTAAATAGAGATTTTATATTTACCTTGTTCTTATTTATTAAAGTAAGTATAGTTTGAATTTTGGGTTGATTGCTTGGCAACAATAATTCAACTTCCCAATCTTTTGGCCAAACCTTATCAAATAATATTTCTGGGAATAAGGCTTGAGTAAGATAGGCTTCGGTATCAACACCTGGATATACTTTACGAACCCCATTACTACTGGTGCCTCTATCAAACTTAGTAACTTCAATAGAATCGGGATCAATACCTGGATTTATAATTGTTCTACGCTCTTCATTGGTGCCTCTATCAACATCTGAAAACACAACAACTTCATGAGTAGCACCTAAATGCAAAGCTGCTATCAACTTTTCCAACTCACGTTCAAATCTTTTTACCTCTTCTGGATGAAGCCTATGTGCAAAAGCATCATGCAAATCTCCTCCTTTATTTGACATTCTTGAATAAACTGACATTGCATCTCTAAGGTTCAAAGACCTAATAAATTCACTTAATTCTTGGTTCCGCCACTCATTATCTGTCAACGTCTTAATACGTCTATAAAGTAGAGCTTGAATTTTTTGGCCTATTGCATCTGCTACCGGTTTGTATCTTAAATTTCCCATTTATTTACTCATTGGATTTAAAAGATTAAAATCACCTGAACAAATCTTTTGATTTATCTGATACAACTACTCTCTGCACATTCCCTCAACCACGATCTTCTTCTCCACATCCGAATTATCCTAATCGGCTTTTTAGATGTCAAGCTTGGCGGACGGATGTTTCCATTTCTATTTTGCGCACTTCATCCTGTACCTTTTTCATGTCGCAAGCCCGTCGTACCAACTCGAAATCTTCAGAAATCGAACGAAGTCTCCGGCGTGCTTATACACCAAGCTCGCCGGAGACTAGCCGGCCCGATCATTCATTAATATTGATATTGGCATCAACCCCGTTCTTTTCCACCACCACTCTTTTCTCCACGTCCGGATCTTCCAGTTCGCCTTTCAACACGCGCGCGGCCAGGCGGATGTTTTCCATTTCCATCTTGCGCACTTCGGCCTGCACTTTTTTCACGTCAATGGCGCGGTGAACAAGCTTGAAATCTTCCAGAATCGGATGCGCGCCGGGTAGCGCTTCGATATAGAGCGAGCCGGAGGGGACGATCAGCTCCTCACCCTGGCGCAGCGGATCGGTGAGCAGCTTTTTGTAATGCGCCGTGAGCTGCGGAATCAGCGCGTCAAACTCGGGCTGGGGCAGCTCCGCTTTCAGGCAGAGCACGTATTGCAAAAATTCTTCGAGCGTCCAGTTGCCAAATTCGTCCGGGTCTTTCAAGCCCAGCTCGGTATCAATATAAGGCGCCATCATGAAATCCGTCAGCGCGTTGGATTGCTTGAGCGGGAAGATCATGTAGTTGCCTTTGTATCCCAGCAGGTTATCCACTTCGGCCACCTGCTCCAGCGTAGTGAACTCGTTGCCGATGTTGGGTTTGAACCGGAATTCGTGCGCGGTCACGCCGGGCGCATAGTGCGTATCCAGAGTGGCGGCGTTTGGCGCCGCTTTGATTTGCAGGCGAACGTTTCCCTGCAGGGCCGGCACTTTCACGTTGAAGAGACGGAAGAAACGCTGGTCGGGATGCTCTTGGCGCCAAATGGCATGCATGTAGTGCAGAATGTTGTCTTTCACGTGCACCCGCAGCCGGGCGATCTGGGTTTCTTTTTGCAGTTTTTCGCTCAGCCTCTGGTTGTATTTTTCCGCGAGCGCATGCAGCTTGTCAATTTCCCCTTTCAGTTGCACCAGCGTTTCTTTTTGCTGGCTTTCCGCGCGCTCCAGGGCTTCCATGGCCGCCTCCCGCCGGATCCGCGCGGCTTCTTTGTCATCATCGCCGCCGCCGCCCAAGCCAAACAAACCGCCGATTCCTTTGATCACCGATTCGCCCAGATTCAGCACGTCACCCGCCAATGGAATCGGATCCCACGGGTCTCTGTCTGCGGTCACGCCCGCCTGTTCGGAAACAGCTTTTTGCAGCGCCCGGAAGTGGCTTTCCGTGGCCCGGCGGAGCATCTCAAAAGAGATGCGGGTGTCATCCACCATTTTGCGCTGGCGTTCCAGCTCTTCATCCATCTCTTCCAAAACAAAGGCGTCGCTGGCAATCGAAGACAGGAAGTTGAGCGCAGGCAGGAAACTGTCGTCAAGCAGAACGCGCCGGATGATCCAGTCGTGGGTCAACAGCCAATCTTCATCGATCTCATGCGGTTTCGGGACTTCCTGGGCGACAAAAACAACCGGCAGCAGGCGGTGCAGCCGCTCGGTCACTTTATAACGGCGCTGCAATTCGTAAAACAGATAGGTGACGGGCAGCTCGTCGTTGGGATTGCTGATCTCGCCCGATTCCGTCACTTCACTGTCGTAGCTACTTTCCGTGCTGATTTCAACTTTCCGGTCGTTTTTGTATTCCTGCGCCGATTTGAATACATTTTCGCGAAAACTCTTTTTCAGGTCTTTGGATTCGCGACCGGCTTCACCGGTGAAATTGGTGCTGGTGCTTCCAGAGACAACCCCATAGCTGGCGCTGCCTTGTGAATTTTGCTGGAAACCCGTTTTCGCCGTAGCATTTTCCACGATCTCGCTTTCAGCGCGGCTGGTTTGGCTGGAGTCGGTTTTAAGAATTTGGAGGCTGTTCTCCATTTCCTTCACCTCGCGCTTCTTTTTCACCACGGTTTTTTTGCTATATTTGCGGCTTTCCCGCGGCGCCAGCGGAATGGTTTTCACCAGCTCGCCCACTTGATAGGCCACCGGCTCCCACCTTTGCCGGTAGGTAAGCAAAAGGCCGAAATTGACGCTGCGTTCCCTTTGGTTGGCCGCGAAAGTGACAAAAGAGTAGCTCTTTTTAAGGCGTTCTTCCAATTCGGAAATAATGCTGTCCACGTCTTTCTCTTTCGGCGCTACCGTCCGATTGTCGTTTTCTTTTACCCAATGGCCGTCGCGATAGACGAAACTGCCGCGGCGTTCGCCGGGCCGGCTTTCCGGCCGTTTGGTAACGGCTCTCGCAGATTGAATGATCGCATTCCCCTCTCTCTGGGCTTTTTGAATAAGAGAAGTGACATTAAAAACCGCAGAGCGTTTCAGCGTCTTGATAGTCTCTGCCAGTTTCTCCAATTGCTGCTTTTGGGGATAACTAAGCTTCTCCCAGACTTGGGAGGAGTGAGGGAATTCCTCTTGTACGACCTTTGGCCCTTTTCGGTTGACGCCAGGGTTGATGCGGACGACCGTTCTGCCTTCTTTCTTTAATTGTTGGACATGCACTTTGCCGCCGGGGCTGGCCGGAGGCGTCCCACCCAATTCAACGATTTCATCATAGGCGTCCTTCGCCAGATTGAGCACGCCCTCGTCGATCGCTTCCTGCCAGACGTGTTCGAAAGCAATTTTGATACTGTGAAAATCAAAATAGGCCGGACTATCAGCCGGACCGGCGCGCATGCGTAAAGCGCTGATGTTGTTTTGGATTTCCTGCAGCGTCGCCCGGCTCCCGACCCCAAAGAGCACCGGGCCTTCCGGCGCCACGACGTGTTCCATCTGCTTGGCAACATACAGCGGCACGTCTCTTATGGCGTCCGCCGGCTGCAAGCCACCCGGGGGCGTGTTATCTTTGTCGGGCTGCGGATCGTTTTTCTTGTCTTCGCCCAAACCCAAATGCGCTAAAAAGGCTTTTTCCGCTTCGGACTTTTCCCGGCTATATTTTTCGAGCGGATGACGCATCAGCAATTGCGCTGTATCATTGTCGCCGTTTTTACTGCTTTTCAAAATGGTTTCAAAGATTTCTTTTGATTGATCCTCGGGCAGTTCATATTCGCCCTGCTGCGCATTCAAATACTCCGGTTTAAAGTATTTGCTTTTCTGCTCCTGCGTCAAGTGAATGACCCCGCGCGGTTTGGGGCTTTTATCCGCCGCGCCGGGATTATTGATTGCGGTCAGCCTTTGCAGAATATTGTCTTTGGTCACCTGCTCGACGCTATCGCCCTCTTTGACAAAATTAGTTTTGCTTAACCGCAGCGAATCGGGAATTCTGGAAATGCCGTTGCTAAAAGGCGTCAGGAATTTTTCGTCCTTGTCGCTCTCGAACGTGCGCGCTTGATCCACTTTGGTTTTTAAGACTTCCCGAACCTTGTTTTTCAGGTCTTGCGCTGCGCCGATATTGGCGCCCAATTCGGCGGCAAATGCCTCTGCCCCTTCCCCGGCGCCGGGCAGCGGCACCCCGGCTTTCACCAGTTTGCTTTTGGGAATATGGATCAAAAATCTTTCATTCTGCCCGGCCTGCTCTCTAATCTGGCTGGATTTATAAAGAACAAGGTCTTCGTCCCTTTTACCTTCTTGATCCGGCCCTCTGACTTCCAGGTACAAATTCCGTCCCTGCCGCTTTAGCTTGGTGAAAGGATTGGTCGGGGTCGTCGTTTTTTCGGTCTGTTCGACATCCTCAAACGAAATAGAAAACTCGCCATTGATGTCCGTCACCGTTGATCCCACCCGAACGAAGGTGTCTGCTGTACTACCCGGGAGCCGCCCAAAGACCCCGAAAACATCCTTGCTGGAAATCGCAACGAGCACGTTGGGAATCCCTTGCTGAGTTCCTTCCAACAGAATTTGTCCGCTAACCGAATTCAGATTTTCCATATTTTTCCCGTCGAATTTTAGGTATGTATGAGGATTTGAACGAAATTACGTTTTTGTTATCAACCAATATTGTGCCACCGCAATGGGAAAAATTTAAGAATGACTAAGCCATAAAATAACTTGGCGTTATACAGAAATTTTGTAAAGGCGAGACGAACAATAACAGGCGAGATAAATCCGCAAAAAATTAGGGGGTAAAATCGAGATTGTTTTTGTTGAAGTAGGAGCCGTGAAAAATTGGAGGGGAAAGCGTTGCGCGCATAGGGCATAGCGCCATGCCCTATGCTCTAAGCCCTCTGCCCCCTCACAATCCCCAAATTCCCCATTTTATACCGCAACGTCTGCTCGGCAATCTTCAGCCCGCGTGCGGTTTTGGCAATGTTCCAATTATTGGCATTCAGGGCTTGGCGGAGGAGCTGCTCTTCGTATTCGGACAGGCTTTCTTGCAGGGGCTTGATGGCGTCCGCATCTTGTTGGCCGGCTTCGAATTTCTTCAT
Organism: uncultured Cytophagia bacterium; assembly: GCA_964447935.1. Taxonomy (GTDB): domain Bacteria; phylum Zhuqueibacterota; class Zhuqueibacteria; order Zhuqueibacterales; family Zhuqueibacteraceae; genus Zhuqueibacter. The sequence goes on from CAYUVM010000002.1 coordinate 25,590, forward strand.
CTCTTTGCGCAAGTCCGCTGGCAGAAGATCGCGCTCCAAAAGCGCCATCTTCGGGCCAGCCAGCGTGACGAGGCGCTCGACCAAATTCTCCAACTCGCGGATGTTGCCGGCCCAATGGCGCTGCGGCAAGAAATCCAAAATGGCTTCGTGAAACGACTCGGCGGTTTTTCCCTGTTTGGCGGCAAATCTTTTAAGAAAATGATTGGCGAGCAGGGCCACATCTTCCTGGCGTTCATCTAAAGAAGGAACGCGAATTGGATAAACGTGCAGACGGAAAAACAAATCTTCGCGGAATTTCTGCGCCTCCACCAGCTTGCGCAAGGAAGAACTGCTGGCAACGATGAGGCGAACATTAACGTGGCGGGTTTTGTTGCTGCCCACCGGACGCACTTCGCCTTCCTGCAGCACGCGCATAAATTTGGCTTGCATGTCGATGGGCAGGTTGGCAATTTCGTCCATGAACAGCGTGCCGCCATTCGCCTCTTCGAGCAAGCCTTTGCGGTCGGAAATGGCGCCGGTGAAAGCGCCCCGCACGTGGCCGAACAGTTCACTCTCGATGAGATTGGCGGCAATCGCGCCGCAGTCAATCGCCAAAAACGGCCGGTCGCTGCGGTTGCTCAACCGGTGAATCGCGCGGGCAATTAGCTCCTTGCCGGTGCCGCTGGCGCCTTCCAACAGCACGCGCACCTCGCAGCGCGCCGCGGCTTCGATCGCTTGCAAAAGCTCGATGAACTTCTTGCTCTTGCCGATCAAGCCGAGCGCCTCGTACTTGGCTAGCAATGTGGCTTCCGGCACCGGCGCGGCAAAATACTGCTGGATTTTTTGCACATTGCGCAGATAAGGCGCGGCGATGGTGGCGAGTTGTTCGAGAAAAGATAGAGCTTGTTGCTGGTTGCTTGTTGCTGGTTGCTGCTTGGCATTCAAAAGAATGAGGGTGCCGATAGTGAGGCCTTCTACCCGGAGGGGAACTCCCAACACGGTTTTGATCGGGATGCCGGCGAATAGATTTTTGGCAAAGTTGGGATCGGTTTTGAGGTCTGCGCTGGCAAAGGGTCGTTGATGCTTGATGATCCAGCCGCTCACGTGGGTTTGGACGACATGAAACTGCCGCGGCTCATCTTCGCGCCCTTCGCGCATGATGGTCCTTACCGTATTGCGCGTCTGCGGATTGATCATCATGATCGTCGCGGTTTCGGCATTCAGCAGGCTCGCCGCCTTCTGCGCCGTCACGCGGAGGATTTCTTGAAAGTCGGTTTGCTGGCTGAGAATCGCAGCCAGATCGAGGAGGTGTTCCAGTTTCTCTGGGTTCATCTCAGAAATTTAATAAACGCTTGCCAATAAAACAACACCAAATTCATTCCATGTTCCGCGCGAACGGGGCATTTTTCACCTTAAGAAACCCCGCTTTAGCGGGGTGAAATGTTTATAGGCCAGAAGTTTTTTCGAAAATGGAACCCCATCGGGGTGACATGTTTGGTTTTGGCGCCAATTAGGGATTGGCTTGCACCACATGTCACTCCTAGCGGAGTTCAAAGATTAAAGCCGAATTATCCAACTATAAACATGCCACTCCTTTGTGGAGTTAGCTGCAAAGATATTGATTCACGAGTCCAATCAACTTTGGGGAATTACGCATCGCAGATGAGGCATTTACCCTACATCGCCTCCACACCATCCCAGCCTTCCGGTACACCTTGTGCCATAAACTGCGCCGCGCGTGTAAGAAAAAGCTTGGCCGTCGTATCCGAATCATTCACCGCGAGCACGCGCTCGAAACATTTCACTGCGGCGGCAAAGTCTCTGGCGAAATACTTTTGCAAACCCTGCTCAAAGTCCTCCTGCGTGGCGCGCTTTAACGCGATGACCGGCCCAGGATCACCGTCGTAAATCTCGAAGATCGGCACCGATTGTTTCTTGCCTTTTACTTGCACTCTGCCGAGGGGACGTTGGTGATACTGATGTCCTGTTGGCAAGCGCAACAAGCTTTGTTCGCTGACAATGATTGCGGCACCGTAAAGCTTGTTCAAGCCTTCAAGGCGATAGGCGAGATTCACGGCATCGGAGAAAATATCGCTCTGCGCGCGCTCGCTTTCGCCGACAATGCCGAGCATCAGGCTGCCGGTGTGAATGCCGATGCCGATATAGATTGGCGATGCGCCCTGCGCCATGCGCTTCTCGTTCTCAGCCGTAAGCGTGCGCTGCGTGGCAATCGCCGCTTGGATCGCCTCCTCGGTCTGCTGTGGAAAGACCGCGATGATGTTGTCGCCGGAGTAGCGATCGATAAAACCGTGGTGCTCGCGGATGATCGGGCTGACTTTCTCAAAATAAGCATTGATGAACGCAAAGTTCTCCTGCGGCGTCATTTTTTCCGATATGGTGGCGAACGCGCGCATGTCGGAGACAAAGACCGTCATCTCCATCTGCACACCGTCGCCCAGCTTCACCTCGATGATGCTTTCTTTGTTGAGGAAGCGCAGGATATCATGTGGCACGAAGCGGCCATAAGCGGAATTGATCTTCAACAGATTCAAATGCGTTTTGAGGCGCGCCAGCAGCTCGTTTTTGGAGAACGGCTTGGCGAGATAATCATTGGCGCCGGCAAGAAATCCTTCCACGAGATCGGAGACTTGATTTTTCGCGGTCACCATGATCACCGGCAATTGCGTCGGCAGATGCGTCTCGCGGATTTTCTGGCAAACTTCATAGCCGGACATGCGCGGCATCATGATGTCGAGCAGCACGAGATCGAATTTCTTGCCGTTGCTCAAGGCGCGCAACGCTTGCTCGCCGTTGAAGGCTTGCATGATTTCATACGGCATGTTCGCGAGATGATTCGCGAGCACTTGATGATTGACCGGCTCATCGTCAACAATGAGAACTTGGAATTCACCATGCTTGCCGTTATCGGTGAATTGCAGCGCTTCAACCTGTTCCCCGAAATCACTGGCAACGATTTCACGCACCTTCGATAGAGCATTGGCAGTCGCATTGGAAGACTTTCCTTCTGCGATTGGAAGTGTAAAAGTAAAAATTGAGCCTTTGCCGACTTCGGATTCCACCCAGATTTTCCCGCCGTGCAATTCCACCAACTGTTTGGTGATGGTCAGGCCCAAGCCCGTGCCGCCGTACTCGCGCGCAATCGAGGCATCCACCTGCTCAAAGGATTGAAAGATGGACTCGAATTTATCCGGCGGAATGCCGATGCCGGTATCGCGAACCGAAACCGCGATCGTGCCGTTTTGTTGTTCGGCAGAAATCCGCACGCCGCCGGACTCGGTAAACTTGATGGCATTGCCGATGAGATTGTGCAGGATTTGCTGCAAACGGTTTTCATCACCTTCGACCGGCAGCAAGTCCGGCGGAATATCGTTTTGCAGCGCCAAATTTTTTCCGGCGCGCAAGGGTTCGCTAAATTTCAACACCACGTCGGCGAGCACGCGCAGGTCAACAGGCTGGCGTTGCAGTTGCAAATCCTGCCGCTTCAGCCGCGAGAAATCGAGCAGATCATCAACCAGACTCGCGAGACGTTTGCCGCTGGCGATCACCAAAGAAAGATTGCTTTGCGTCTTCTCGGGCAATTTTCCCGTCACCCCGTCGAGCAGCGACTCGGTGATGCCGATGATGCCATTCAGCGGCGTGCGCAATTCATGCGAAGTGTTGGCGAGAAATTCGTCTTTAAGCTTGTCAACTTTCCGCAAGCGGTCGGACACCTGCCGCTCCCGCGCGAGTTCCTTGGCCTGTGCCTGCGTTTTGTAGCGAATGTATCCGGCAATCGCGCCGGCAAACATCAGCCCGTAAAGCGTATAAGCCCACCACGTTTTCCACCACGGCGGGGTGATGGTGATTTTCAGCGAAGCGCCTTCTTCGTTCCACACGCCGTCGTTGTTGGAGCCTTTCACGCGCAGGGTGTATTCGCCCGGATCGAGGTTGGTGAAAGTAACATCGCGCTTGGTGCCAAGATGAATCCAATTGTCGTTAAAGCCTTCGAGTTTGTAGGCGTATTGATTTTTGGCGTTGTTGAGATAGCTTAGTGCGGCAAATTCGAAGGTGAGGATGTTGTCTTTGTAGGAAAGTTCGATGCGCTGTTTTTCCGAAATGCCTTTTTCGACGAGAGGTTTCTCTTTCGCTTCATCGGTATTATAGTGCTCGAAATGGATGATGACCACCGGCGGGATATACGGATTGTCCTTTATGCTGTCAGGGTGAAAAACGTTGAAACCATTGTAGCCGCCGAAAAACATCTCACCGGTTCTCGCGCTTTTACAATAAGTCAACCCCTGAAACACGTTATCCTGCAGGCCATAACTTTTATCATAGTTTCTGAAGGTTGCAGTTTGTGGATTAAATTTTGATAAACCGTTCTTGGTGCTGAGCCAGAGATTTCCTTTGCCATCTTCCAATATTCCCAAAACGGCGTCAGCCGGCAGCCCGTCCTTTTCCCGGTAGTGTGTGAATATTTTCTTGGTGTTATCAAATTTATTCAATCCACCATGGGTTCCGACCCAGAGCACGCCCGCATGATCTTCATGGATGGCGGTGACACCATCATTGCTCAAACTACCGGGCTGTTGTGGATCATGTTTGTAGCGAGTAAAGATTTCTGTTTCTCGATCAAATTTACTGAGCCCTCCTGTTTGGAGTGCAATCCAGAATCCTCCGATGTGATCTTCATGCATCGAGAAGACTGAATTATCAAGATAGGGTTCGGTTTCAAGGGGATTCGGCATATAATGCGTAAAGGTCTCAGTTTCTCGATTAAACCTATTCAATCCGTAGCCTGTCCCAAACCAGAGCACACCAGCGGTGTCTTCATAGATCGACCACACGTGGGGGAAGCTCAGACTGTTCGGGTTCTCAGGGTTATGGAAATACCGATTGAATTTTCCCGTTTTTCGATCAAGTTTGTTCAACCCGCCCGGAGTTCCAATCCAAAGCATACCCAGGCGGTCTTCAAAAATTGCGTTGACCTGATCATGACTAAGGCTATTGGGGTCGTTGCGATGATGGGCATAGTGCGTAAATTTCCCGGTTTCTCGATCAAATTTATTGAGGCCTCCGTCCCCGGTTCCGATCCAGAGCGTCCCAGTGCGGTCCTCAAAAAGTGCGATGATGTCATTACCACTTAAGCTGTTGGGATCGTGGGAAACTTGAGCATAATGCGTAAATTTTTGCTTGTCTTGATCAAATTCATGTAAACCGTTTTGGGTTCCAACCCAGAACGCCCCGGAGCGGTCTTCATATAGTGAATAAACGATATTCGAGCGCAAGCTATGGGGTTGGTCGATATTTTTTTCATATCTCGTAAAGGTATCTTTTTTCCGTTCAAATTTGTTCAGTCCGTTACCCGTTGCAACCCAGAGTACACCAGAGAGGTCTTCATAGATTGAATTTGGGTACATCATGTTGCTGCTCAAGCTGTTGGCGTCATAGGGATCATGTTTATAATGGATAAAAATGGGAGCGGATTCCTTGCCGTCCGTTGGGACAAGCTTATTGAGTCCGCCGTCCCAGGTTCCGATCCAAAGCACTCCGGAGCGATCTTCTTGAATTGACGTGATAATATTGCTGCTTAAACTATTGGGGTTATCGGGGTTGGAATAATAGCGCGCGAATGTCTCCGTCTCCCGGTCAAACCTATTCAGTCCATCCCTCGTTGCCACCCAAAGCACCTCTGAGCGGTCTTCATAGATTTCATTGATATAGTTGTTGCTTAGGCTGCTGGGGTTATTGGGGGCATGGGTGTAATGCACAAATACTGCCAGTTCTTCTTGAAAACCTTTGCTATCTTTCCCCGAGTTCGGAACAGGGAGGACGAGCTTGTTAAGCCCGCCGCCCACGGTTCCGATCCAAAGCACTCCGTCGCGGTCTTCACAAAGTGCCATGACGGCATTGTTACTCAGGCTATTGGGGTTGTCGGGGTTGTGTTGATAACGAGCAAAGGTCTCTTTTTCACGGTCAAATCTATTGAGGCCTTCACTTGTTCCAACCCAGAGCACACCGGAGCGATCCTCACATAAGGCGGCAGAGAGTATAAAATTAGAGATCAGACTGTTCGGATCGTCCGGGTCATGTTTGTACACGGTAAAGCTGTAACCATCATATCTGTTCAGTCCAAGCATCGTGCCAAACCAGAGAACCCCTTTGCTGTCCTGTAATATGGATGTAATTTCGCTGTTCGAAAGGCCGTGTTCAACGGAGAGGTGTTCGAATTTGAGAGGTTGATCTTGGGCGTACAAACTACCCGACACGCTGAGCAGCAGAATGAACCAAATTCTCAGGCAAAGTTTCATCATTAAACTCCCTTACATTCCGTACGAAGTGATTAAAAATAGCCCACAACATGAACGCATTTGCTTGATTTGAATTTTCATTCTCACACACTCTCCATCGTCTCCACGCCTTCCCACTCTTCGCCCACACCCTGCACCGCAAATCGCGTCGCGCGCTGCAGGTAGAGGTGGGCCGTTTTATCTTCAGGATGGCGCTGTAGCACATTCTTGAAGCAAGCCGCCGCTGCGCTGAATTCTCGATCAAAATAATGCCGCAAGCCTTGCTCGAAATCCGTTTTGGTTTTGAGTTTCAACGCGATGGCCGGCTCGGGATCACCGTTGAAAATTTCATAAATCGGCACGATCTCACTTTTGCCTTTGACTTGCACCCGGCCAAGAAAGCGCGTGTGATACTGGCTCGGATCATGGAGACGAGACAACGTCTGCGCGCTGATAATGATGGCCGCGCCATAGAGTTTGTTCAAGCCTTCGAGGCGATAGGCGAGATTGACGGCATCGGAAAAAATATCGCTCTGCGCGCGTTCGCTTTCACCGACGATACCGAGCATCAGACTGCCCGTGTGAATGCCGATGCCGATATAGATTGGCCATGCGCCCCGCGCTATGCGCTGCGCGTTCTCTGCCGTCAGCGTGCGCTGCGTGGCAATCGCGGCGGCGAGCGCATTGTCGGGCCGCTGCGGGAAAAGCGCGATAATGTTGTCTCCCGAGTAGCGATCGACAATGCCGCGATGCTCGCGAATCAGCGGGCTGACTTTCTCGAAATAAGCATTGATGAACGCAAAGTTCTCCTGCGGCGTCATTTTTTCCGAGATGGTGGCGAACGCGCGCATGTCGGAGACGAAGACCGTCATCTCCATTTGCACGCCGTCGCCCAGCTTCACCTCGATGATGCTTTCTTTATTCAGAAAGCGCAAAATCTCGCGCGGCACGAAGCGGCCATACGAAGAATTGATCTGGAGCAGGTTCAGTTGGTTTTTGATGCGCGCCAGCAGCTCGTCTTTGGTAAAAGGCTTGGCGAGATAATCGTTGGCGCCCGAGGCAAAGCCTTCGAGCAAATCAGCCAGTTGGTCTTTGGCCGTGACCATGATCACCGGCATCTCGGTCGCCAGATACTTTTGTCGCAGGCGCTGGCACACTTCATAGCCGGACATGCGCGGCATCATGATGTCCAGCAAGATCAAATCGAATTTGCCGTTGCTGTCGAGCACGCGCAACGCCTCTTCGCCGCTGTAGGCCTGCTGAAAATGATAATTGACGAATGCGAGATGGTTGGCCAACACCTGTTGGTTCACCGGCTCATCGTCGACGATGAGAATGTTGAAATGACCATTCTTCCCATTGCTCTCCGCCAGTCCCGATTTTATTTCAATTGACTTTACGCTTGGCTCGATTTGCCGAACCCTTGCGACCTCGGACTTCAAGACTTCGGACCTTGTGACCTCGGACTTTAGCAACGAGAAAGTAAAAGTCGCGCCTTTGCCGGCTTCAGACTCCACCCCAATTTTCCCGCCATGCAATTCCACCAACTGTTTGGTGATGGCAAGGCCCAAGCCCGTACCGCCGTATTCGCGCGAGGTGGAAGCATCCACTTGCTCGAAGGATTGAAAGATGGATTCCAGTTTGTCCGCGGGAATGCCGATGCCGGTATCCGCCACCGAGATTTCAACCATGCCGTTATGCTCACGCGCTGAAAGTGTGATCTCTCCAGCCTCAGTGAATTTGATCGCATTGCCGACGAGATTGTGCAGGATTTGCTGCAAACGGTTTTCATCACCTTCAACGGCTGAGATATCTTGGGCGATTTCGTTTTTCAACACAAGGCTTTTGCCGGCCACCAGCGGCTCGCTGAATTTCAGAACCAGATCCGCGAGCACGCGCATATCGACGGCTTTCTTCTGCAGCACCAAATCCTGCCGCTTGAGTTTTGAGAAATCGAGAATGTCGTTAACCAAACTGGCGAGACGCCTGCCGGAAGCGATGATCATGCCGAGATTGGCGCGCGTTTTTGCTGGCGGAACTTGTTCAAACGTATCGACAATGGATTCGGTGAGGCCAAGAATGCCATTGAGCGGCGTGCGCAATTCATGCGAAGTGTTGGCGAGAAATTCGTCCTTGAGCTTGTCCACCCGGCGCAAGCGATCGGACACCTGGCGCTCCCGCGCGAGTTCTTTGGCCTGTGCTTGCGTTTTGTAGCGAATGTATCCGGCAATCGCGCCGGCAAACATCAGCCCGTAAAGCGTGTAGGCCCACCACGTCTTCCACCACGGCGGGGTAATGGTGATTTTCAGCGATGCGCCCTCTTCGTTCCAAATGCCGTCGTTGTTGGAACCCTTCACGCGCAGGGTGTATTCGCCCGGATCGAGATTGGTGAAAGTGATTTCGCGCTCGTTGCCGAGTTGGATCCAGTGTTCGTTAAAACCCTCTAATTTGTAGGCATATTGATTCTTTTCCGGACGTATAAAATTCAATGCGGCAAACTCGAAGGTAAGGATATTGTCTTTGTACGTCAGTCCGATTTGCTTTTTTTCAGAGATGCCTGTTGCTTCAATGGCTATTCCATTTTCATCATCTGTGTTGTAACGTTTAAATTTCGTAATGGCAACCGGTGGTATATAGGGATTGTCTTTTACACTGTCAGGATGAAATGCAAAAAAACCATTTTCACACCCGAAGAACATCTCTCCGGAGCGACTTTTGAAGTAAGCACCCGCCAAGAATCCAAATATGCGCGGTCCATCACGAAACTCATAGTTTTTAAATGTAAGGTCGTTCGGACTGAATTTGGTTATGCCACCAAACGTGCCGAGCCAAAGGTTTCCCCGGTTATCTTCTAAAATTCCGGTTACGGTTTCATGAGACAGCCCATCTTTTTTTCCATAGCGGATAAATGTTTCAGTGGTTCGGTCAAAACGATTCAACCCTCCGCCGTAGGTGCCCAGCCAAAAAAGGCCATTCTGATCTTCATGAATGACATTAACATAATTGTTACTGAGGCTGGCGGGATTCTGAGTGTCATGTTGATAATGACGGAAAGTTTCAGTATTGCGATCAAATAAATTCAATCCGCCGCCGTTGGTGCCCACCCAAAGCGTTCCTTTGCCGTCTTCATAAATGCACCTGACGTCATTATTATTTAGAGTGGTAGAGTCGTAAGGATTATGTTTGTATTGATGAAAATCCCCATTCTTCGGATTAAAACGATAAAGACCGCCACCGTAGACGCCCAGCCAGATGATACCCGAACGGTCATTATAAAGAGCCAAAACCGTCGCATGACTCAAACTTCCCGCAGTTTTGAAATCAGTTTTGTAGTGTTGAAAAGTCCCGGTCTTTTGATCAAAGTAATTTAAGCCTCCGTCAACCATTCCAATCCACAGTTTCCCTTGACTGTCTTCGCAACTCGCTGCCAGCGGGGTATAGCTAAAACTTAGATTCATGGGGTTTTGCGGATCCGGTTTATAATATCGAAAGGTGTTGGTAGCTCGATCAAAACTATTTACTCCCTCTTTACCGCCTATCCACACAATGCCCGAACGATCTTCGAAGATAGTCCAAACCGTACTTTCTCTCAGACTTTTGCGATCGTGAGGATTGTGTTTATGATGCTGAAAAAATTCATTGCTGTGATCGTATCTATTGAGACCTCCATCATTGATACAACCTACCCATAATACTCCAGGAAGTTCTTCATAGATGTCGTTAATATTGTTGCTACCCACGCTTGCCGGGTTTTGGGGGTCATGTCGAAAATGCCAAAAGGTTTTTCTTTCTGGGTCATAGCGGCTTAGACCGTTCAGCGTTCCGATCCAGAGTAACCCTTGGTGATCTTCCATGATAACCGAAATCTCGTTATGGACCAAACTGTTTTGATTTGAAAAATCATGCTTGAAATGGCGGAAGGTCTCGTTTTCCCGGTCAAAGTAGTTTAACCCGTCCATTGTTCCAACCCAAAGAGTTCCGCGATGATCTTCATAGATTGCCGTAATGATATTGTTGCTCAAACTCAGAGGATTTTTAGGATCATGCCTAAAATGCCGAAAGGTTTTGTTCTTCCGGTCAAAGCGGTTTAGGCCGTTGTTTGTTCCAATCCAAAGCACTCCCTGGCGATCTTCACAAATATCATAAACAAAGTTGCTGCTTATACTTTGAGGATTATTGGGCTCGTGCCGAAAATGTTGAAACCTTCCGCTTTTACGATCAAAAAGATTCAATCCGCCGCCTCGCGTGCTAACCCAAAATTTTCCTTCCCGGTCTTCATAAATACACCTTACCTCATTGTGGCTAATCGTCGTCGAATCGTCAGGGTCGTGTTGGAAGCGATCGAAAGTTTCGTTTTCCCGGTTAAAACGATTCAATCCACTCAGCCAAGCGCCGACCCACAATGTGCCTTGACGATCTTCATAGAAAGCAGTGAGTTGATTGTGGCTTAGGCTGTTTGGAATGTCAGGATCATGTTCATAAACGGTAAAACGATATCCGTCATATCTGTGGAGGCCACCGCTGGTAGCGACCCATAGAAACCCCTTACTATCTCGTAGTACTTTTACGACATTAAGATTAACAAGCCCATGTTCCGATGAGAGGCGTTCGAATTTTATATCGAGCGGCCAATTTGTGGCGATATTTTCTTTCTGTGAGAAAGCTGCAGATGGCAAAATGCCGATGAAAAGGACACTAAAAAGATACTTTAGGCTCACTGAAAGGATGAACCAAATTTTGAGGTCATGCACAAAAAGCATCGCTAAACTCCTTTGCATTGCACGAGATGATTGCAGATCGTCCAGCACTTGACCGCATTGGCTTGATTTAAATTCTCGCTCACCCTCCATCGCCTCAACTCTCTCCCACTCTTCTCCCACACCCTGCACCACAAACCGCATCATGCGCTGCAGATAGAGCTGGGCAGTTTTATCTTCGAAATGCTGCTGCAGCACATTTCTTGCTTTTCGAATCGAACTTTAGTACATTAGAAAACGAAACAACCAGGAGAAATGAAATGGAAAATAGCCTGACCTTAGAACAGCGCGTCGAGCTCATCGAGCGCGAGCTCAATTTTCTCAAAGCCCAACTTCCCAAGACTAACGCAACACCTTGGTGGCAGAAGATTATTGGCGTATTTGAAAACGATCCGGCCTTTGATGAAATTTCGTCTCTCGGGCAAAAGATTCGAACGCAGGAAAGAGCGGAAGCCCAATCATGACCTATTATGTTTTGGACACCGACCATCTGAGTATTTTGCAAAGGCGCACCGAGCCCGCCTTCAATAAATTATCGGCAAGATTGAACCAGCATTCTCCTGACCTCATCTTTGTGACGATTATTAGTTTCCAAGAGCAGTTTCAGGGTTGGATGGCTTATATCAACAAAGCAAAGACGGCGGAACAACTCGTCATGGCTTACGCAAAACTAGAAAGCCTCATCCAACTTTTCAGTGTTTCGCAAATTTTCGCCTTTGATCGTGAAGCCAGCCAAACCGCTGAAAATTTACGAAGTCTAAGCGTTCGTATGGGAACGATGGATTTGAGAATTGCCGGCATTGCGCTATCACAAAATGCGATTTTGTTGACTCGAAATTTGAGTGATTTTGCAAAAGTCCCTAATCTTAGAATTGAAGACTGGACTATATAAAAAACCACTCTTTTTCATTCACAACCCCACTCTCTTCAGCAGCGCAGCAAACCGAGGCTCCGGCCGCAGCATGTGAAAACGCGGCTCGATATTGAGAAATCCCAGCCAGCAGTTGTGCTCCTCATAAGCTTTTTCCAGCCATTCCAATGCCTGCCCATTCTTCGCCAGACCGGCATAGATGAGCGCGACGTCATACGACGAAACGTATTTTTGTTGCGCCAGCGCCAGCAATTCTGCGAGTATCTCGTTTGCTTCGTCAATTCTTCCAGAGACCGCATACACGTAACCCAACGCGGCAAGGCTCAGCGTGCGCCGGTTGGAAAGCACAACGACTTTTTCCAACTCGGCAATCGCTTCTTCGTGTCTACCTTGCTGCGCGTAAATTTGGCCCAAGAGATCGCGCGCAAAAACATAATCCTTGTCCATCTCCAACGTTTGCTGGATCGCCTCCAGCGCGCGTTCATGCTGCCCGGCCAGGTAGAATTGCCAACCGCGGCCGGTGTTGATCACCAGCGAGAGCGGATCGAACTCCAAAGCTTTTTGGGTTTCGGCTAAAGCAGCCTCGAATTGCCCGGTGAGTAGCAGATACCACAGCGCATGCCAATAACGCGACATGGAATGATTCGGATTCAGCGCCAACGCCCGCTGGAATTCTTTCTCCGAACCGGACCAATCGTGCTCGTAAATCGCGCGAATGCAGCCGAGCGAAGTGTGCGCTTCGACCAGGGTTTCATCGATCGCCAGGGCCTGCTCGACCGCGGCTTTGGCTTTGGGCATCGCCTCTTGCGGCCGCAGAAAGCCCTGAAAACAGAGCAGAATATAGCTGTCGGCCAAGCCGGCATAAGCCAGCGCATAGCCCGGCTCCAAGGCAATCGCTTGCTCGCAAAACGTGATGCTCTTTCGCAAGCCCGGCTCGGTGCGCTTGTTCAAAT
>CAYUVM010000003.1:0-34859 GCA_964447935.1 uncultured Cytophagia bacterium
TTGGCCACTGGCGGCAACGACGGCACGATGACTTTGTGGAACACCACGACCTTTGAAAAGGTTCGCGCGATTCCGGCGCACAAAGGCGGAATTTATTCTATTGCGTTTACCAAAGATGGCCGGAAGTTGGCAACCGGTGCAGAGGATAACGTAAAAATTTTTGACGTTAAAACCGGCGCCGTTCTTCATGAGTTGAAAGCCCACTCGCAGCGCATTTGGGCAGTGGCTTTTTCACCGGATGGCAGCCGGCTCGCCACCGGCTCGGCGGATTTGACCGTGCGCGTGTGGGATGTCGAACGTGGCGCGACGGTGGCAACGTTTGCGGACTTCACGAATCCGGTTTATAATGTCGCCTTTACCCCCGAAGGCTCACGCTTGATTGCCAATTCGAGCGGAACGGAAATTGTGGTGTATGACGTGATGCCGTATGCGGAGCGGGTGCGGCAAACCCAATGAACAGCGGCCAAGCGAATAGACTTTATCCGAAATAAGCGAAACGCATTGTGAAATCGCGAAGAATTTAGCAAAAATAACATTGGGACGCATTTCGGATAATGCGTATTTAGGAACGCCACTTGAATTACCCGCTCTTTTTTCCAAACCGCTAATTCTACTTAGTCAGATTACCTTGCGTGGCCCACTAAACACGCAAAATACACTAAAAAGCTTTTCGCGTTTTTCGTGTGTTTCGTGGGCACAATTTTAAATATGGCTAAGTAGAACTAATCAGCGCGAATGAACGCTAATACTTTTTAAATTCGCGTTTATTGGCGTCTATTTGCAGTTTAGAAATGGGAAGGTTATTTAATCACTGATCCTTAACTCTGTTCTCGGCTCAAAGCAGCGGCGTCTGCTGCTGATGCAACATCTATTTCCGCATACACAATCGCAGCGATTTTACGCAGGGGCACCGAACAGCAACGCAACGGCTGCTGCAATGCTTTATGGCCTCAAACCTCATGCGCTGCTCTCCCTCACCATTTCGCCCGCTAAACTCGATCAACAATTTGCACCTTGCTTTTTTCTCCGAGAAATGTTATCATTAGATCAAGGAACGGCTGCCATTCAGATTGAACCATGCCCTCTGCGTGTTAAGATTATGGCCCGAATCTAACGACTCCACGTCATCTTCTGCTCAATAAAATTGAGTGATGGGGATAGCGCTATCAAATTTTAAGGAGCGTCATAAACTTTGAATATCAATTAGGAATAGCCCAACCCATGCACCACCGCCTCCGCCACCTCGCCCAGGCAATCGTACCCGAAATTACCGCCGCGCGGCGGCATCTTCATCAGCATCCTGAACTAAGCTGGCAGGAAAAAGAAACTGCCGCGTTCATTCGCAAATTTCTCGCGCCACTGAATCTGGAAATTCGCACGACGGATAATTTACACGCGACCGTTGCGGTCATTCATGGCGCCAAACCCGGCCCGACTGTCGGGTTGCGTGCGGATATTGACGCGCTGCCCATTTTTGAGCAGAGCGACATCCCATATCGCTCCCAAAATACTGGTTGTATGCATGCCTGCGGCCACGACGGCCACACCGCAGTTTTGCTGGGTGCGACAAAGATTCTGGCGGAACTGCGGCATGAATTGTGCGGTAACATTATTTGTGCCTTTCAGCCCGCCGAAGAGCATAACGGCGGCGGCAAATTTTTACTCGAATCAAATCTTCTGCATGGTTTGAACATCGACGCATTTTTTGCGTTGCACGCGTGGCCATATATTCCAGTTGGAACCATCGGCCTCAAACGCGGGGCGATGATGGCGGCCATCGATGATTTTGAAATCGTCATTCATGGCAAGTCCGGGCACGCCGCGCATCCGCTCGCGGCTATCGATCCGGTGTTGATTGCCGCGCACGTCATCACGGCGGTGCAGAGTTTGGTAACGCGCGAACGGCACGGCGCCGATCCGGCGGTGATCAGTGTGACGATGGTTCACGGCGGCACCGCGGACAATGTGATTCCGGCGGAAGTTCGGCTCGGCGGCACGATTCGCACGCTGCAAGCGGAAACCCGCGAGCGTTTAACTCGCCGCTTCACGGAGTTAGTGCAAGGCGTCGCGCAATCTTTCGGCGGCCGTGCCGAGGTGATGCTCGATCCCGGTTATCCGTCGCTTGTGAATGATGAGCGCATGGTTGATCTTGTGGAAAAAGTCGCCGGTGCGATCGTCGGTTCCTCGAAAGTTGTCGAATTGAAAGAACCGAGCATGGGCGGTGAAGATTTTGCTTATTACCTGCAAAAATATCCCGGCGCAATGTTTCGTCTCGGCGTCGGGCCTGCGCCGTCATTGCACTCGGATACGTTCAATTTTAACGACGAGGCGCTGGAAACGGGAATGATGATGATGGCGAGTTTGGCAATGAAGATTTTGGAAAGATAAATAAGTGGACAAATCGAAATATTAAAGAACAGCGCACGCAAAGGCGCAGAGAGGCAAAGAGCATTCAAAGATAATGCCCTTCGCTATTTCCTTTGCGTTAACTCTGCGGCTTCGCCTCGTTGCGTGAACGCTTTAAAAACTCTTGGATTTCTTATGCTTTGGCGTATTAAAAATTTTTTAAAAGTAGCTTGTGGCGCCGCCATTTTTTGTTTGTTTTTATCCTGTGAATTCGATCACGGCCTCAGCCCATCGACGACGAAGATCACGGGGCAGGTGAGGTTTGATGATCCCAACTCGCGGCCGAGCAACGTCGATGAAGTGCGCGTCGTAACCGTGGCGAAATTCGATTTGAACGATCTCGATCTCGGCGACGTGTATTTCAGCACGGCGGTGCGATTTGATCTCGACAGCGCCAAATATGAAATTTCGGTGCCGACCGGCACGTACCCGCTGATCGGGGTTTTATGGAAAGAGCGCGGCAAAAATTGGGATATTAAAAAAATCATCGGGGTTTATAATTCCAATTGCGACACTAATTTTTCGCCGCTCACCGTGCAATTGACCAAAGAGCAGCCGGTGGTGTCCAATGTGAATATTTGTGCTTTCTGGAAATGAGGAAATTTTAGCAAATGAGAATTTTGGCTTTGAAGTTATATAAATGTGCTTTGCTCGCCGCTTCACTCGTGTTGTGGATGTGCTCTGCTGCCCACGCGCAACCCGTCGGCAAAATCACGGGAACCGTCACTGCCGCTGACACCAACGAGCCGCTGAATGGCGCGAACGTCGCCGTCACCAAAACGTTGTTGGGCGCGGCCTCGGATGAAAACGGGCATTTTATCATTCGCCGCCTCCCGCCCGGCGCTTACTTGCTCAAAGTTTCATTTCTCGGCTATCGCACCGAATTGATTCGCGTACGGGTTCAATCCGATTCCACCTCACAACTGCAAATCGCCCTGCAGCCGTCAGCGGTTGAATCTGAAACCATCATCGTCACGGGTTCGCGCCAACAGGAAGATTTGCAGCGCGCCGCCAACAGCGTCAGCGTGGTCGGGCCGATGGAAATTCGCCGCCGCAATCGCTTTCGAATTGACGAAAGCTTGCAAAGCATCGCCGGCATCACCCTCGTCGGCGAGAATGTAAATGTACGCGGCGGCTCCGGCTACGCGCTGCTCGGCCTCGGCGCCAGCCGCGTGCTGATGTTGATCGACGACGTGCCGGTGTTGACCAGTGATCTCGGCCGCGCCAACTGGGATATTTTGCCGGTGACGGAAGTCGAGCGCGTCGAAGTTTTGAAAGGCGCCTCGTCGGTGCTCTACGGCTCCGGCGGCATCAGCGGCGTGATCAATATTCTCACGAAACGCCCGACGCAATCGCCGTCGTTCAGTTTTCGCCAGAGTGCCGGCGTTTATGATGAGCCGGCAGTGCCGGAATGGAAATGGACGAATCGCACGCTGTATTATTATCGCACCGACGCGAGTTACAGCCAAACGTTTTACCGGCTTGGTCTGCGCCTCGCGGTGTCGCGGCACGAATCCACCGGCGACCGCGATCGCGGCGATTTCCGGCGCTGGTATTTTACCGGCAAAGCCTCGTACCGGCTTCCCGACGATTCGAATCTCGCGCTGTTTGCAACGTACAGCCGTGACGCGCGCGGGTTCTTTTTTAAATTGCAGGATCTTAATTCGCCATTGAAAAGCGATACGCAGGATCACGTTGAGTTGAACGGCTCAGCGGCGTCGCTGGTTTACACCAAAATCTTTTCACCGAAATTTTCCACGAAAGCCCGGTTCTCATTTAATTCACAACTCATCGGTTTGCCCTCCGAACTGGCGAAAGATTTCAAGCCGGCGCTCGGGTTCAGCGGGGAATCACAATGGAACTGGCTGCCGCATCAAGCACACAGCGTGGTGTTTGGGGCCGATTACAAACGCGACGAGGCCGAATCCAAACATTATGGCAAGCACAGCGGCAACGCGATTTCGCCGTATTTTCAGGATATTTGGAAAATTTCGAATCTCTGGCAAATTCATACCGGCCTGCGTTACGACACGTTCACGCTGGTCGGCGATTCAACGGAGAAACAACTGAGCCCGAAATTCGGCGCGAGCTATAATTTCTTGCCGAATTCGATTTTGCACTTTTCCATTGGCCGCGGTTTTCGTTCACCCTCGATTGCCGAACGCTTCGCCCAATTCAAAAGCCGTGGCGGCTTCGAGTTGAATAGCAATCCGGATTTGCAGCCGGAGCGCTCGACGCTGTTTGATCTTGGCTTGCGCCAGCGCTTGAGTGAAACGATCTCGGCGGAAGTAACCGTTTTCCAAAATCAATATGAGAATTTAATCGAATTGGATACAAAGCGTATTCCGACGCTGCAGTTTCTCAATTATCCGCGCACGCGCATGCGCGGCATCGAAACCGAATTTAAAGCCCGCTGGTGGGGCAATCGGTTGGGATTGGAAACGGCGTTGAGCTGGATGGAAGCCAAAAGTTTGGAAGACGATCCGGCGACCGGCTTGCAAGAAAACCAAATTCTGCCGTATCGTCCGAAATTTACGGCGTTCGTTTCGCCGTCGCTCACGCTCGGACCGGCCTCGGTTGAAGCGGATTATCATTATGTTTCGCGTTACGACAAAACATTGAAATTTCCCGAAGAAGTGCCGCAAAAAACCTGGGATGTGCGCTTGCATTATCGCATCAATCCGCTGGCGCTGCAACTCGGCGTGAAAAATGCGGTGAATTATAATTACGCGCCGGTTGAACGGAATATTGGGGAGATTCGGAATTTTTATTTTTCGGTGAATGGGGAGTTTTAAAATGTCATTGCGAGGAGTCCCGTTTTGCGGGACGAAGCAATGACTGTTCTTATTTTCAAACAAGGACGTTATCAAGATAGGTCGTCATCATGAAGTACAAAATTTCGAAACCTCTTTTAGCGCTAACTTTGCCGTTATTGCTGTGGGGCGGCTGCAGTTATGATCACGGCGTTGATCCCATTCCCTATCGCATCAAAGGCACGGTGGTTTTTGACGGCGTCATTCCGCCGTGGTATGTGCGCGAGGCGCGGGTGGCGATTGCCAAGCGTTTCCCGCCGGAGAATCTCGCCACGGATTTGATTTACAGCGATCCGTTGCAATTCAATCGTGACACGCTGCGCACGGAACCCGACACGCTGCATTATGATCTCGTGGTGGATCCCGGCACGTATCCGGCGGTTGGCGTGCTGTGGCGCAAAAGCGGCGCGTCGTGGGACATTGCCAATATTCTCGGCATTTATGGCATCGATTTCACCAGCGGCTCGCTCAGTCCGAAACAAATTACGATCAACGACGATCAGCCGATTGCGGATAGCGTCAACGTGTTGGCGAGCTGGGATTTGACGAAACGCGATGCGATCATTGAAGGCGACATCACGTTTCAAGGCGAGTGGCCGCAAGGCCCGGAGGGCACGGAGATCGTGGCGATTGCATTCTTCCCGATTATTCCGAAAACCCAGCTTGATTTTTTGAGCGTGAAGGCGCTGGATATTAACGTGCCGCTGTTTCAGAAGACGCCGTATCATTATCGCACGGCCGTCGGCAGCGGCGATTGTAAATTCATCGCGCTGTTTTGGAAAGGGCGGAAGACGAGCATTTTCGACATTCGCACGATTGGCTTTTATAACTGTCCCAATGATCCGTTGCGTCCGAAGCCGTTGACGGTGGCGCCGAATGAAACCAAAAGCGGCATTGATTTCACGGTGGATTTTTCCACGCTGCCGGCCGGCGTCAATTTTATAAAAGACGGTGGCGATTGTCAGTAAGAGCTAATAGCTTCATATAAAGATTTGGAAGTTTCTATCCATGATAATTTATCAACCACCAAGACATGAAGGCACCAAGCCTTGATTAAGGCAAAAGAGCTTAAAAATTCTCAGTGAGCATAATTTATGCTGAGTTTTATAACCGCTGAATTTAGCAGTTTATTTTTCTTCGTGTCTTGGTGTCTTCCTATTTCAATTTTTAATGATTTAGATCAGAACCGATATTATGCTAGATTGTCGTAGTAGCTTTTTTAAAATTATAACCTTGTGTTTTGGAATCGTTTTGATTCTGTTTCCATATTATGCAATTGCCCAAGAGCACGGCGAAATCCGCGGCCGCGTGCGCGATGCGGCGAACAACGAGGCGCTGCTCGGCGCGAACGTGCAATTGCAAGGCACCGTGCTCGGCGGCTTGACAGATGTTGATGGAAATTTTTTCATCAAACGTGTCTCACCCGGAAACTACACGTTGCGCGTGAGTTTCATCGGTTATCAAACGGCATTGTTGCCGGTTCGTGTCAAAGCCGATTCCGTGGCGCGCGTGAATTTTTCTTTGCAAGCAACAACGCTCGAAATTGCCAATGTCGTCGTCACCGCGAGCCGGCAGCCGGAGGAAATTCAAAACGCGGTGGTGAGTATCAGCGCGCTCACAACGACCGAGGCGCTGCGCCGCAATCCGCTTCGTATCGATGCGGCGTTGGAGAGCATTCCCGGCGTTAATCTGGTCAATGAAAACGTCAACGTGCGTAACAGCACGGGCTACACGCGCGGCCTCGGCAATCGCGTGCTGGTGTTGCTGGACGGCGTGCCGGTGTTGACCAGCGATCTCGGCAACATGAATTGGGATATTCTGCCAGTTACGGATTTCGAGCGCATCGAAGTAATCAAAGGCCCCAGTTCCGCGCTGTACGGTTCATTTGCGCTCGGCGGGGTGATCAACATCATCACCAAAGCGCCGCAGCCGCAGGGGCGTTTTGCTGTTCGCACGAGCCTCGGCGTTTATGATAAACCGTACGAGCAGGAATGGCGCTGGACGGATCGCACGCTGAATTTCAATCGCGCCGATGTGAGCTACTCGCGGCAGTTCGGCAAATTGGGCATGCGCGTTTCGTTGGGCCGGCACGAATCGACCGGCGACCGGCAGAACAAACATTTTCAGCGCTGGAACGGCACGGGCAAATTAACGTGGACGTTCAATGATAATTCGGAACTGTCGCTGTTTGGCGCGTACGCCCGCGACCATCGCGGTGAGTTTGTGGAAGCGCGCCGCGACAATCCGTATCTGGTGCCGCTGGAATTTTTGCCGTATCGCACTTTTTTAGATGCGTACACATTTTATGCACAATATCGCCGCCCGCTCAACGATTGGCTGGAGATGAAATGGCGCGCCTCGTACGTGCGGCAATTAACCGGCAATCATTACAAAGTCGCCGGCGATTTTCAACCGGCGCAAGGCCCCGGCGCGGATTGGCAGCTTCATGCGCAGCTCGACAGCAGCATGAGCTTCGCGGTTGGCGTGGAATATCATTATGATTTTGCGGAGCAGCGCGATTTTGGCCGCCATTTCGCGAGCACGATCTCGCCGTATTTTCAGCAAATCTGGCAGCCGCACGCGAATCTGCGTTTCACCACGGGTTTGCGTTACGATCATTATTATTTATTGCCCGGCCCGGCGCAACAAACGCAGTTCGTCAATCGCGTGCCGGTGATCAATCTTTTTCCCGACGGCAAAGAAGAGCAATATGTGAATCCGCAATTCGGCGCGAGCTACGAGTTGGCTGCCGGCACGGTTTTGCACTCGGCGCTCGGTTGGGGCATTCGCATCCCCGCGCTGGGCGAGCGTTTTCTGCAATTCGACGTGCCGATTCGTTTCGCGCCCAATGCGAATATCATGACTGAACGCTCGACTTCATTTGAATTGGGTCTACGCCAACGGATTGGCGCCATTGCTAATTTGGAATTGACCGCGTTCTCAAATCAGTTTCGTGATTTGATCGAGCCGGTGTTTGTGGCGGACGCGACGAGTTTTTACGCGACGCTGGTTAACATTCCGCGCGCGCGCGTGCAGGGGATCGAAGCTTCCGGAAAATTTCAATTGTGGCAAAATCGCGTTGGCCTCGAGGCCTCCGCGACGTGGACTGATCCGGTGATTAGAAAGGTGAATCAAGTGAGCGCGGTGCCGATTCGTTTTGCAGAAGGCGATCTGCTCAGTTATCGGCCGCGGCTCATCGCGTATGTTTCGCCGTCGCTTAATTTCGACTTCGCTCAATTCGGCGCGATTACTTTGCAGGCGGATTATAGTTTTGCTTCGAAGTTGCTGCAGGAACAGGTGCAGCTCTATAAAGATGATCAACGCGTTGCCAAACATTTGCTCGATTTGCGCCTGCTGTATCATTGGCAAAACTTGACGACGCAATTGGCCGTGCGCAATGTCTTGCGTTATTCATATACGCAAGTTGAGCGCAATATAAATGAAGTACGCAATTTGACGTTTGGGATGATGTGGGAGTATTGATTAATACTCCTACGCATACTTTTCATCCTACTCTTACTCGCTTTTCATATTCTTAAGTACGAGAAAGAGAATGAGTAAGAGTAAAACAGGATTTCAGGCTGCGGTTTTGAGGAGAAAAATCATGCGCATGCAACTTCGCACTCTTTCAAAGTTTTGGTTGATCAACTCGCTGCTTTCCATGCCGGGGGCATTAGTTTTTACCGGTTGTCATGGCAAAGCCACGCCACAAGTGGAAGCGGAGCCGGCGCCGGTTGAAACACCGCCACCAGCGCCGGTGGTGATTGAGCCGACTCCGAGCGGACCGCCGGCGGGTTCGGTGTGGGATGTGGTGACGCCGGATGGCCGGATGCCGAAAGATTTGTTGCAGCAAATGGCGAAAGAGGGCGCCGAGATCACCGCCGGCGATATGAAGAATTGGCGAACCTGGCCGGTGGATATCAACGGCGACGGCAGCAAGGAGTTTATTATTTCCAATGTGCCCGGTTGGTGCGGCAGCGGTGGTTGCAGTGTCTGGATTTGGCAAAGAACGCCGGAAGGCCTGCGGAATTTGCTGCCCGCCCAAAACAATCTCACGCTGGCCATTGAGTTTGGCGATGCTGGGCTGGAAAATTATCAAGACCTTCTGTTTTACCGCCGCGCCATGCAGGACGACACGAAGCAAAGCCTGGCGCAAGTCCGTTTGCAATGGGACGGCAAAGCGTATCACGAACAGGCGAAAATTTTTCTCGGGGATTATCTCAAAACGCCGTTGCCGGCGAACGCGTGGAAGACGTTAAAGTGATCCCGGCTATATAGTTTTAGCCATATAAATATATTGCTTTTTTCCCATCGGTTGCTTACTTTCTCATATGATGAAAAGAGTTGGGTTTGAGTGGGATGACGGCAAGGATTGGCAAAACCAAAGGAATCATGGAGTCGCTTTTGCCGAGGCGCAGTATGCCTTTGCCGATCACGGTCGTGTTATTTTAAAAGATCATGCCCACAGCCATAATGAAGAAAGATTCTATTGTATTGGTAAGGTGGGCAATGGTATTCTGACTGTACGTTTCACCTACCGAGATCAGAAGATTAGAATCTTTGGCGCTGGATATTGGAGAAAAGGAAAGAGAATTTATGAAACGCAAAACGCCAAAACGAATTAAGTATACTGATGAACCGATGAATGAGGTCGAAGTCATTACGGATTTTCTTCCACCACCAGATGAACTCGCGTTTAAAGATGAAACCGTAAAGATTACGATTGCTTTAAGTAAAAGCAGCCTAGATTTTTTCAAAACCAAAGCTGAATTCCATGGCGCGCAGTATCAAAAGATGATTCGCCGTTTGGTTGATGAATATGTTGTTAGGCAAAAAAAATTATTGCAGTAAGTTTATCGTGACGTTATCCCGGACGCCAACCCCAAAGGCCTCACGCAGATGTGCTTCCAATAGAAAGGCAAAATGTATCATAAATTGCCCAAAACAATTTGACCGTATTAAATTCAAACCTGTTATTTGAAGCGATAAATCCGACTGACGCGGTCTGCTTTCCAAAGATTGCCTATGGTTGGAATGACAGATTTAGGCTAATTTAATGCTGCCAAGAGCAACGCCTCGACGGATTGTTCCACCTAAAAATAAGTTTAAAAATTTAGCGAACTTTACAAAAAAGCCTTGACAATGTCCGGCGGGTAATATATATTGCTGACGTTTCACTGCACCAGGATTCCTCAAACGAAATCGGTAAGGATTTGAGCGCGCAAGGTACTTAGACAACGGAGTCGAATGTTGTCCGTTATCGGTTTCATCACACCCGGTCTGCCAACCCACCACGAAATTCGTGTCCTATATTCTTTTTGCAAAACGTGTTTGACGAGAAATACTTTGGCTTTAAAATGAGTGGTTTGATTTTCAGAAAGGAGGAGTGTCAGCAATAAATCGTGGTTCGCGCTTAATCGTTCGCATGCAAAAGTTAACAGCCTTAAAGGAGGAAAACATGTCGAGTTTTCGCAACAAAATTGTATCGGCGCTGGCGGTGGTTTTGCTGTTGCTGGCAAGCGTTGTTTTTGCAGCCAATGGCAAGGTCGCTGGCGTGGTCAAAGACGCGCAAAACGGCCAGCCGCTCCCCGGCGCGAATGTGCAGCTTGTGGGCACGACGCTGGGCAGCACGACGGATGCGCAGGGACGTTATTTTATTTTGAATGTGCCGCCGGGAACGCACACGCTTAAAATCACGTTCATCGGCTATGAAACGCAGAATATCAGCAATGTCGTGGTCAAAGTAGATGCCACCACCGGCGTTGACGTCTCGCTCAAACCCGGCGTAGTGGAAGTCGGCGAAGGCGTCACCGTGGTCGCCGAGCGGCCGTTAGTTGATCGTAACCTCACCGCGACGCGTTCCAGCGTAGATGCAAAAGAAATTCAGAGTCTGCCGATTGTAAGTTTGAATGATCTCGTCAACAGCACGGCGAGTTCGTTTAAAAACTACATTCGTGGCGGGCGCAAGTTTGAAACCAAAACGATTCTCGACGGCGTCGATGTTTCCGACACGTATTTTGCCGGCGGCACCGGTCGCGGCGCGCTCGGTTTGTACAACGCCGTGCAGCGCACCGAAGAAAAAGAAACCGCGGCGGTTGAAGTGGCGACGCAAGCCGTGCAGGAACTTGACGTCTATGCCGGCACGTTCAACGCTGAATATCCGGCGGCAAACGCGGGCATCGTCAGCATCGTAACGCGCGACGGCGGGCCGAAACTCACGGGGTCGCTCTTTGTGCGCCGCAGCGCTGGCGCGCTTGATCACGTGCGCAGTTTCAAACTTACGGATGGCACTACGAAAGATTTGGGCGACGGCGATCAAGGTGGTGAATATTATGATTATCTCAAACAATATGTTCCCGAGCGCGACGCGTTGCGTTTGCGCACCGACGCCGCCTCGATTCAAAAAGCGGCGCGCTATAATTTCGATCCCTCGGCCATTTCTTACAGCGATGATCCGGCGACGGACATGCAATTTACTCTCGGCGGCCCGTTGCCAGTGGTTAACAATCTGCGTTTCTTCTTCACTGGCGCTTATTTAAACACCCATGGCCGCTATCCCAACGAGTTTCAGCGTGAATTGGACGGCTCGTTGAAGTTGACTTACAGCGTGACACCCAGAGTCAAATTGACCGGCACTTTAAACATCGAAGACGGCGGCATTCTCGGCGGCTGGAAAAATCGCGCGTACAACAACCGTTTCAAATATTTTCTGGAAGGCATTCCGCAAAACGCCAAGCTCGGCGTGGTCGGTAATTTGAAATGGACGCATACGTTGTCGCCGAAAAGTTTTTATGAAGTGCAAGTGAGCCAGGTCAATCGCCGCAGCGAGTTCGGTTTCTCTGATGACGACGGCGACGGCAATCCGGAACTGGGCGAAGACGGCGATTTCATCAAGTTCAATACTTTGGAGCAATACGATAAATACTTTGGCGATGGTGCCGGCAACCGCACGGTTACCCGCCGCGATGCGAACGGCAATATCGTGCGCAACGCGCAAGGCGTCCGCCAATTTGATGTCGCGAAAGACGCTAATGGCAATGCCATCCCGGCGTTCTTCAACGCCACGCCATTGAATTTCAGCGCCACCGATGTAGGTTGGGCGGCTAGTACGTTCAAGTTGGGGACGCCCGGCATGTATTATGAAAATTTGAAGCGCAACGTCACCACGGTGAAAGCGGATTACACCAGCCAGATCAGCTTCCATCATCAAATCAAAGCGGGTTTGCAGTATCGCTATCACACGCTGGATGAAGAGTTGCGCATGTCGCAGATCGGCGGCGTCGATGCGAAAAAACGTTTTGAAGAAAGCGTCTTCAAATTGAACCCGAAAGAATATGCCGGCTATATTCAGGATCGCATCGAATATAAAGGTATTATCGTGAACGCCGGACTGCGCCTTGATGGTTTTGACAAATCGGCGCAGGATTTCAATAACATTTTCAAACCCTTTGATCCAAGGAAAAAAGTTTTCGATCCCATCGTGCAGGATACGGTGTTGACGCGCGATCCGATTCGCACCGGCGAATTGGATACGGATTGGCTGTTCAGCCCGCGCATCGGCGTGTCGCATCCGATTACGGAAAATGCGGCTATGCATTATTCGTGGGGCCGCTTCTTCCAGATTCCGCAGTTTTCGTTTATTTATGATCGTTACGGCGATTATGCCAACCCGTCCCTGCCGCAAGTGGTGCGTGTAGATCAAGACCCGTACAAAGCCACGGCGTATGAAATGGGCGTGCAATATTCTTTTTTGAGCCATTATAAGCTCGATGTCACCGCTTACTATCGTGACATCGAAAATTACGGCGCCATTGGTTTGAATGTGGTTCCGCGCGCGGGCGTCGGCGTGAACTATTTTATTGAGACCAACTTTGGTTATGCCGATTCGCGCGGCATCGAAGTTTCGCTCGAGCGCCGCCCGGCCCGACTCTTGTGGGATAAAGTCACGTTGTCCGGTCGCGTCAACTATGCTTACACCTACATCAAAGCTGCGGCGCTGGCGAGTTTCACCGGCCCGAAAACGCAATTTACGACTGCCGGCGGTGACAGCGCCAAATTTGGCGGCCAATTGCCATGGGAGGATCTCAAGAACTACAACACCATTGAGTTGAACGTGCGTGGTGGGCAGTCATCTTTCACCGGCGGTTATGACCGGCCGCATCGTCTCACACTCTCGTTGGTGGCGGGTCTACCGTTTGACATGACACTTAGCTCGCTCAGCACGTTCCAAAGCGGTTTTTATTATCCGCTGTCCTTGGAAGATCCAGACGGTCGCTTGCGCAAGATCGGCAGAGCGCCGTGGAATTCCCGCACAGATTTGCGTTTGGACAAAGGCCTGCGTTTTGGTCAGCGCCGTGCCGCGGCTTTTCTGGAAATTCGCAATTTGTTCAACCGCGTCAATATCATCGGCTACGACAATACCGACGTGGCCGGCCAGGAATTGTTCGAACAAACTGGCGACCCGACCGGCCAATATGGCCGCACTACGTTCCTCGACGGCAGCAATGCCTTCGACATCGTGCGCGAAATTTACGCCGGCATTGATTTTAAATTTTAATGCACCAAAGTCATGACGAGCGTTTTTCAGCGAAGCCATCTGTCGATAAAAAAAGATTGCTTCGTCGCAAAAAGCGCTCCTCGCAGTGACAATTTGAATAAGGAGAAACTATGAATCAGGTGTCAAAACGCTTGATCTTGATCTGTGGCTTGGCGATGCTCGCGTTCGTTCCCGCGTTATTCGCGCAGCAATATCAAGATGACGAGCTTGCCGCTCGCAATCTTGCCGCGCGTGACCGGCTGGAGAAAGTCGCCAAAGTGATGGACCCCGCCGCCGGCGCGGGCATCTTTGTCGCCGGTGATCTGTGGCAATCTTTTCTACCGAGCGGCGTCCGGCATTATTATAATGAAAACGTCAATGATCCCAAACGTATTTGGGATCTGATCCGCGTCGGCAACTTTACGCGCGGCTGGCTGGAACCGACCGCGATGTATCCCGGCGAGTATCCGAAATCCTGGAATTGGTCGGGCGATATCAAAATGGTCGAATACAACCCGGACGTTAATTTCAATCCTTCCGCGCCCGCGGGGGAGACGAATTATGCGCTCGGTTTCTTTCGCAAAGCCGTGGCCGGCGCGATCACGCCAACGGCCAAAGAAGTTTATTTTGAAGATCCCAACAAGCGGCATGCGGTGCTGTATGAATCGCAATTTCCCACCAATCTCGGCATCAACGTCAAAATTACCGGCCGGCAATATACGTTGAACTGGAACAATTTCAACGATTTTGTCGTCATCGAAATTCAATTGACCAACACCGGCGTTCTGGATACCGATGGCGACGGCGCGCCGGAAAAAACCGGCAACAAGATCAACGCGCTCACGCTCGGCATGCACACTGAAGTGATGTACAGCGCTGCGATTGGTTCGGCCGGCGGCCGCGCTGGAAACCAATTCGGCTCTGGCCGCAACGGCGGTTATGACGGCACGCCCGATGCGAGCGGCGCCCCGTGGGCAACGACCGTAGAATTTGCTGGCGCTAACCCGGCGAATTTTGTCCAAGGCGCTATTCGCAAGGATTATAACGATCTTGGCATTGGCGCGTATGCGGATAAAAACTACACCGACATTTTCATGGGTTATACTTGGATCGCCGCGAAACAAGGCGACGGCAAATTTGGCAATCCCGACAAGCAAACGATTTTCGGCACGCACGGTGTTGGCGTCGGAGCCGAACGCGGCCGTTATCTTTCCGTCGGCAACGGTCAGGGCGGCATTGTCGGCGCGACCGCCAATCCGAAAACCACGCATACGGCGTTCATGGGGACGTGGTACAAAAACGGTGGCAAAACGTTTAAGAATTCCGATTTCGATCTTAGCCCCAACCCGAACTTTTTCCAATCCGGCACCGCCGGCAATCCGGCCTCGTTTGTGCCGAAAACCGCGGGCCGCACCCTGCCGGACGGTGATGCCAAGCTGAACGGCACGTTCGTGCAGAATTTTGAAGGTGATTGGAAAGTCGGCTTCAATGCTTACCACAATTTCGACGGCGATTTGTTTTGCGGCATCGGCCCGTTTTCGTTGGAAGTCGGCGAAACCATGACGCTGGTGTTCGTGGAATATGGCGGCTATCGCCTGGAAGGCATTCGCGGCGCGTTGAATGCGGCGCGCTGGGCGCATCAAAACAATTGGAAGATTCCGGAGCCGCCACCGACGCCGGATTTGAAAGTGGAACCGGCGGAACCGCAACCCGGCACGTTTAAATCCACCGTCAAGTGGGATAACCGCGCCGAAAGCGCCGCGGATTTTGCCGGCTATAAGATTTACCGCTCGGCCACCGCGCCCAAGTTCAATTCACTTGAAAGCGGCATGCGCTTGCTGGATCGCTATCAAGAGCAAACTCAGCCCGGCCAGGATTTGGCGCCGTTGATGGATCCGGTCAATCCGAATTTTGATCGTTTCGGCTTTTTGCTGCCGATGCGCGGCGGCGGCTGGGGCCCGTACGTTCTCGTCAAGAACATCACCAAGGCCGAGGTGAGTCAATATCTAAATACCGGTTCCGATGCCGCGCAATACAAGTATTCTTTTGTCGATGATGGGCGAGAGGTGGTGCTGGGCGTGACGTACTGGTATTACGTCGCGGCGTATGACAATGAAAGTGGCAGCGCCGCCGGCGCGAATTATACGACCCTCGAGACGAGCAATATGAATCGCAACGGTCGTAGCGGCCTGTGGGAAGGAACTTATCCATTTGCCACCGGCAATGCCTTCTTCCCGGCGGCCACCAACACGGCGAAACGCAAAGACATCGGCGTGTCGTTCGTTGTGGTTGGTCCGGTGAACCAAACCGCCAATATTCAAAGCGGTGCCAAACCGGTAAGCGTCAGTCCGAACCCATATCGCACCGAAGCCTTCCACGATACCGGCCAGGAGCACAAAGTGCTCTTCCTGAATTTGCCGGACAAAGCGAAGATCAGCATCTTTGACGTTGCGGGCCAGCTCATTGATGTGATTGATTTCACGGCGCCGAGCGCCGCCAATGGCACCGTATTTTGGGACATGTTCTCCAAAGACGGCATCGAAGTTGCCAGCGGACTTTATTTGTACGTCGTGGAATACAGCGGCGGCAAACAAACTGGCTATTTCTCGATCATGCGGTAGAAGTGCCAGACTTTGGTTTGGCAAAAAACGTTGATCAATAAACCTTCAACATAAGAAGGAAATTCCAATATGAATACACGCAAATTTTTTAGCCTGTTACTGGCTTTGGCGCTGATGATTCCGGCGCTCGGCATGACGCAGGTGCGTAAAACCGGCATCACCGGCCTCGCGTTCCTGAAAGTCGGCGTCGGCGCCCGTCAGGTGGCGCTCGGCTCGGCGGCAACGTCGTTGCACGGCGACGCTTCGATGATGTTTTGGAATCCCGCCGGTATCGCGCTGTCGGAAGGCAAAACGCAACTCACATTTACGTACAACAAGTGGATCGCCGATCTCGGCCATTATGCCGCGGGCGTGACTCACGACTTCGGTGCGATTGGCACGCTCGGAATCGGGTTCATCGGCTTCG
The DNA here is from genome assembly GCA_964447935.1 of uncultured Cytophagia bacterium. Lineage (GTDB taxonomy): Bacteria > Zhuqueibacterota > Zhuqueibacteria > Zhuqueibacterales > Zhuqueibacteraceae > Zhuqueibacter. Next base: position 16,783 of record CAYUVM010000003.1, read on the forward strand.
GCAAATCCGGCATTCCTGCCGCGCGCGACGCCAATGATCCGGAAACCTCGAGCACGTATGATTACCTCGACGTCTCGGCCCAGCTTACGTATGCCAAATCGTTTACGGATAAGCTCGCGCTTGGCCTCACGGTGAAATATCTCAATGAAAGCATCAGCAACACCAGCGCCAGCGCGTTCGCCGTCGATTTCGGCTCGACATATAATCTCGGCTGGCGCAACCTCACGCTCGGCGCCCGCGTTAACAACTTGGGCTCCGACGTGAAATTTTTTAATCAGTCAACGCCGCTGCCGTTGAATTTCAGCTTCGGCATTTCCGGCGAAGTGATGAATAAGGAAAACCATCAGGTGATGTTTTCTTTCGATGCGACAAAACCGCAGGACACCGAACAACTCTTTTTTGCCGGCGGCGAATACACGCTCAACAAAATGCTGTCGGTGCGCGGCGGTTATAAATTTCTTTATTCCGGAAACGAAGATCGCCTCAATCTGCAAACTACCGACGAAGGCCTCACCCTCGGCGGCGGTTTGAACTTGCCGTTCAGCAATTACCGCGCAAAGATCGACTACGCCTACACCGACTTCGGCAGCCTGTTTGACACGGTACACAAAGTGTCGGTGTCGTTTCAGTTTCAATGATTGGCGAAGTCCGACTTGCGCTCGAAAAGTGTTCTAATATTTTAGCAAGATCATTTTGCGCCAGCCGGACTTTGTTTCAGAGTTTAAATTTTCTTAGTATCACGCGAGGAGGAAGGAGGCTCCCGGAGTTCGCTTCGGGAGCCTTCGTTTTTTGGGAAACAAATGTTTAGGAAAATTCAACAGAACCGGGCTGGCAAAAACGCCGTATCGTTAAAGCCAGCGCTGTGGGTGTTGTTATACTCATTTCGGCTCATTTTATAGAGTCATTGCGAGCGCTTCTCAGCGAAGCAATCCTTTGAGAATTAAAAGATTGCTTCGGCAAAAGGCGCCTCGCAATGACTATAATTTTAACCCTAAACGAGTGTAACTGCACGAGATTGAACCCATTTATCACCATTCTATGCGAACACCAAAACGATGGTTGCTTATGTTTTTTTTCACGGCAATGATCCCGATTGCTCGGGGTCACGCCCAAACGTTTCGAGAAAATGAATTCTTTATTCCTGTTAGCAGCACGGGTGATCCGTGCGGCTTCGATCCGGTGGCGTCGCAAGCGCTGCTGGCCACATTGGGGCCGGGATGGGGTTACAACTACGACAGTCTGCGCGTGGATTTGCAACAATGGCGGCAAAGCCCGTATGTCGCGATTGATTCTGTGGGTGCCAGCGTCCAAAATCGCGGCCTCTGGCGCCTGACCATCACTTCACCGGCACCTTCGGCATCGCCACGTTTGCATATTTGGATGCATGCGCGAACGCATCCCAATGAAATTCAAGGTTGGTGGGTGACGGATGAAATGATTAAACTGTTGCTGGGTGAATCGCCCCTCGCGCAACTGTTGCGGGAGCGCTGCATTTTCAACATCATGCCGATGTACAATCCCGACGGCGTCGAATTGGGCCTGTCGCGTACGAATGCGCGCGGCGTGGACATCGAAAGCAATTGGAACAAAACCCCGAGTGAGCCGGAAGTGACGGTGTTACGCCAGCAATTCCTGCAATTGATGGCCTCGCCCGCGCCGATTCGTCTCGCGCTGAATATGCATTCGGCGATTGCCTGCAAACGCTATTTTGTTTATCATGATGCGACCGGAACGTCCCCGGCTTTTGCCGCCGCGCAGCAAGATTACATTACCAAAACGCGGCAGCATTTTCTCAGCGGCATTCAAAATTGGAATTACTTTGTCAGTTGGGTCAACAACACGCCGACACAGTATCCCGAGAGCTGGTTTTGGCTCAATCATCAAGAAGCGGTGATGGCGCTCACCTATGAAGACATGAATTGCAGCAGCGCCGGCGAATACGACAAAACCGCCCTCGCCTTGCTGCAAGGCCTCGTGGATTATTTCAAATTGGGACAAACAAACGCCGTGGCCGCAACGGCGCTCACGCCGCAGGAGTTGGCGCTCTCGGCGAATTATCCGAACCCGGTTGGCCACAACGATGCCACGTTGATCAACTACCGTGTGGAGCGTTCGACGCCGATTCGCCTCGTGCTTTATGATGCCGCTGGCCGGCAAGTTCGCGTGCTGCACGAGAGCGCCGCGCCCGGCCAATATCAAATTCAACTGGAGACGAAAAATTTGACGAACGGCGTGTATTTCTATCGCCTGCAAACCAATACCGGCGCATTCACAAAGCGTTTGCTCATTGTCCGTTAGCCCAACGGCTCATTACGGCACGTTCAGCGTTGGCAAAAAACATTGATGCCGTTGCAATGCCATGTTCTGCAAACCATTGCGCAAAACCGGTTTTAGTTTTATTCCCGGCTCCATCGCGGCACGCGGCCCGGCGTCCACGGCGCGTTGAGTTGCTCTAATTTTGTTTCGAATTTTGCGAGATCAATTTCAACCAACCCGCGCAAATTTTCCAACACCGCCGCAAATTCCTCGGCAGCGATTTGATAGCTTGCTTGAAACGTTTGCGTTGCCACCGCGGTTGACGACCAATGGCCGCCGACAATATCTTGCACGCGGTCGATGATGGCCGGCGGCGTTGGTTCATTGTTGCGCTGCAATAAGCGATCGCCGGAGAGCTTAATTTGCAAATCGCTCAAACGATTTTCCAAGCCACGCAATTCCGTCAGCAGCGCCGGCTCGGCTTCGGGCGTATTTTGCAGCGCGCGTTTGATAAAATCAAAACGGCGTTGAGTTTCCGTAACCACTTGCCCCGCGCCCAACACCGCGCGCTGCAATCGCGAAGTTTTGCGTTGAAACGCGAGCAAACCTTTGCGATCCTCCGCCGGCAACGAAGCAATTCCCAGCGGCACGGTTTCAAAAGTTTGCGGCGTGCCGAGTTGGGTTTCGACGCCGTCAATGCGTTTCGATAACGTCACGCTATAATTTCCCGGCACGACCATTGGGCCTTGCGGCGGATCGACAAACGGATTGTCCGGTGGCGGTTCGAGACTCGTCGGATTCGCCGGCGGAAAACGCAAGTCCCACACGACGCGTTGCATGCCTGCTGAGGTACCGCCGTTTAAACGCCGCACAACGTTGCCTTCGGCATCTTTGATGGTGAGTAAAATCGCCGGTTTTTCCTCGCGTTCTTCGGTGCGCAATTCCTCCCATTTTGGATACGGCGGCGCGCTGCCTTGTTCCTCAACTTTCTTTTCGCTCTCCACCCGTTTCTGTCTGCGCGTTTTCATTTCGTCTTTTAAATAAAACGTGAACACCGCGCCAAACGCCGGATTCGGCGCGGTAAAATACGAATCGCCTTGAAACGCCTTGCCGCGCAAACCGAGCGGCGAGCTTTCGATGTACATCCACGTTTTCTTCACCGAGAAAAGAGTCGCTTCACTTTCCAGCAACGCCGGCGTGATTTGCCGCAAAGCCGAATAATCATCGAGAACATAAAAGCCGCGGCCAAACGTCGCCACCACCAAATCATTCTCGCGTGGTTGAATCGCCAGATCGCGCGCTTGAATAATGGGCAGGCCGCCTTTGAGTTGAATCCATTTCTTGCCGCCGTCAATCGTAAAAAATACGCCGAATTCCGTGCCGGCAAACAACAGATCGGATTTCACATGATCTTCCGCCAGCGCATAAACCGTCCCGCGTTCCGGAAGATTGCCGGCAATCGATTCCCACGTTTTGCCGCGATCTTTACTCCGTAAAATATACGGCTTGTAATCGCCATTCTTGTGGTTGTCGAACGCGGCATAAACCGTGTTCGCGTCGTGTTGCGAAGCTTCGAGGCGGCTCACGTACGTCATCTCTGGCACGCCGAGAAATTTATCATATTTCTGCCAGGTCGCGCCGCCATCGCTGGTGACTTGAATCAGCCCATCATCCGTGCCGACGTAAATCAAATTCTCCTGCACGGGCGATTCGCTCAACGAGACGATATTGCCATAAAACGAGGTCGAGGCATTTTTTGCCACCGCGCTAATCCGCCAGATTTTTCCCATGACTTTGAGCTGATTGCGATCAAGCCGCCGGGTGAGATCGGGGCTGACGGCGCGCCAGGTGTTGCCGCGATCATCGCTGCGGAAAAGTTTGTTTGCGGCAAAATATAAACGCGTGTTAGAATGGGGGCTGATGAGCAGCGGTGAATCCCAATTCCAGCGCAAGCCCTCTTCGCCTTTGCCCGGTTGCGGCTGCAGGGAAACGCGTTCGCCGCTCTTTTTATCAAAGCGCACCAAACCGCCGTGTTGTGACTGTGCATAAGAAATGTTCGGATCTTGAGGATCGATTTGCGTCTCGAAACCGTCGCCGCCTTGTGTCACAAACCAATCGGCGTTGGTGATGCCGTGCATCGAGATCGTGCGCGCCGGCCCGCCGAGCGAAAAATTATCCTGCGTGCCGCCGTAAACATTATAAAATGGAAATGCATGATCAACACTGACGCGATAGAACTGCGTGATCGACAGATTCGCCTTGAAATGCCACGTCGCGCCGCGGTCAAAGCTCTCATATACGCCGCCATCACAGCCGGCTAAAAGATTATCGGTATTCTGCGGATCAATCCACAACGCGTGATTATCGACATGTTTGTATTTTTCGCCGAGTTGCCGAAAGGTTTTGCCGCCGTCTTCCGTCACCATCAGCCAAGTATCGAGTGAATAGACGCGGCCCACTTCGTTGGGATCGCAAACGATTTCCTGGTAATATTGCGGGCTGCCGCTGACGTAACGGCTGCGCTTCTCCCAATTCTCGCCGAGATCGACGGAGCGAAAAAATCCGCTCGAATCATTCGCCGCTTCGACAATCGCGTAAATGAAATTGGGGTTCGCCGGGGAGAGCGCCAGCCCGATGCGGCCGAGATCTTCATTCGGCAAACCGGTTTTAATCTGGCGCCACGTGGCGCCCGCGTCAGTAGATTTGTGAATGCCCGATTCCGGCCCGCCGTCGATCAGCGTCCACACATGCCGGCGGCGCTGATACGACGCGGCGATGAGCACATCCGGATTGCGCGGGTCATAAACGAGGTCGGTGACGCCGGTTTTGTCGCTGATATTCAACACGCGATTCCATGATTGCCCGCCATCGGTGGTTTTGTAAAGCCCGCGGTCGCCGCCATCATTCCACAATGGCCCCTGCGCGGCGACATAAACGACATTCGAATTGCGCGGATCGACAACGATTTTGGCAATATGCTCGGAATTTTTCAGCCCCATATTTTTCCACGTCTTGCCGCCATCGAGCGATTTATAAACACCGTCGCCGTACGACACACTGCGCTGGCTGTTGTTCTCGCCGCTGCCGATCCAAACCACGAGCGGATTGTTGGGATCAATCGTGACGCAACCGATGGAATACGAGCCTTGCCCATCAAACACCGGTTGCCACGTCGTGCCGGAATTGATCGTCTTCCAGACGCCGCCGGATGACGCCACCACAAAATAAACGCTGCGATTTTGCGGATGCACGGCAATGTCACCGACACGCCCCGATGTGAATGCCGGCCCAATTCCACGCCACCGGAGGCCGTTGAAAGTTTTTGAGGAGAAGGGGCCTTCGTCTTTGGTTTCGATTTTTGTTGCGAGTGGGGATGCTGGTAGCGTTTTGGTTGGTTGCGCGAGAATGGAAGAAAACGAGAAGATAAAAAAAACGACAGTGAGCTTAAAAATTCTCATGATAACATTTTCTCCTCACAGAAAGGTTTTTAAAAATTTTTCGTTGCCGTAACAAAACTTTATTTTTCAAAATGGCAACCCGATTCCGATCCCCGCCTGTAAATAAAATCCCGAAAAATCAAATGACGTGTTCGTGGTAAAAGCCGCATTTTGCTGGCTGTTGAGCTGGTTCACCGTGCCTTCGAGTTGGCCCAGTTTGGCGTAGCGATACCCAGCTTCGCTCCAGAGCGACAGCGGGCCGGCTAATTTTAAATCCAGCCCGCCGGAGAGGATAACGGTAAAGGCCGTGCCGGAGAAATCGCCGGTGGTGTCAATGAGCGGCAACAGCACTTGGCTGTTGGTTATCGCAAAAGTCGATTGCGTCACGGATTTAGCCTGTGCGGAAATAATGCCCAGACCCAAACCGAAATACTTATTCAAGCGGCTGGATTCATCGTAGTTGAAATAATAATCCAAATGCAGCGCAATGTCGAGGGCCTCGGCATCGCGCGTGTAGAGAAAACGGCCCGGCGCTGCCGGCAAAGAACTGCGATAATCACTAATGGCCTGGTCTTGATAACGCGAGATATTGAGGCCGAGAAAATAATCGTCATTCAAATGATACTGAATTTCGCCGCCCCAGATGGGCTGTCCGGAAATTTTTCCCGGCGCCGGCAGCGGCTCTTCCAGCAACTCGCGCCACGCTTCCATTTGTGTTTCAATACGGCGGTTGACGTCGGTCATTTGCGGTCGCAGATAGCCGTAAAAAGGTTTGAGGGTGAAGCTTTGTGAGAGCAGCGGCGTTGCAAAAACAAAGAATAGAAGAATGAGCGGGTTCAATACTTTTCGCACAACCAACCTCCTTAAAAGAAAATGTCATTTCTCATTCGTTGGATACCATCCTCCCGGCTCAACATGCAAATCGAAATACTTCTTGAAATCCGCAGTATGCTTGAGCACGGTATCAAAATCGTTGCCACCTTTTAGGCCTTGGCGCCACACTTTCATATCGACCGTTCCGAGCACAAGATAATCATTGCCAATTGCACCAGGATTCATGACTGCGAGGTTATTTGCCAATTCGTGCTCCAGCTCATCTTGATGCGCCATAATCAAATCGCAAGAGGGGCAAAAGCGGCAGGTCTTGCCGAGCAAAATTATCCCCAATTCATCGATGTGGATAAACAACGCAAACTTCCGCAGCTTTGTCAACTGCTTGCACTTGGGGCATTTACTCAAGCGCTCCGTTTCATACGAATTGAGCATGAACGAATAGCGTGGCGGCAATTTGCCTAATCGTTATTGAGCTTTTTTATTTCGCATTGAGCAGTTCCTAGTTTACAATCAAGTTGAAATGCTATTCCAACCTCTTATCTTCTGGCAAACCTTTTCTATATAATCACACAAGTCCAATTGTTGAGATAGACTTTCCTTCGTGAAATGTATTGAGATTTCTTCGGCGTATTGAACTTTTTTTCTTAGAAATCTCGCGCCTTCACCTGATTTAAATTTTTCTAAATAGTCAGCAAAAGATTCAAATGCCCCAATGGTTTCAATCGATTCGTCATGATAATGCTTTCTAATAGCTTCAACTGGAATATAATTCTCTACTTCTTTGCCAGAAGATATCCAAACCAATCCAGCAACATTTTCTATTTCAGAAATAAGCCGTTTTTTCGTCTCATTAATGTCGTTACTTTCTTTATTGCGGTCACTATCAATAAGGAGAATCGCGTTTCGATTAACGCGTAAAATTTTGACTAAGTTGTTGGGATCAATATCAGGGTCATCTGCGGACAAATGAGCAAGCAGTCTTCCGCCATAGAAAATACATTGGTAATGTGTACCTTCCTGTAACTTCCTATCGGTCCAAATATCAATCCATCGATTAAAGTATATTCTGTCAGATGGACCTTCAACCCAAACTATACCATTGGATTGCAATAAATCACTAGCGCGAACATCGAGATCATCTAAAATACCCCTATGGTGAATATACGTTACTGCCTTTGCTACCGAGGCTTTTTCACCATCATGCTTCACATGCAAGATTTGTGCATACTCGTCCTTGCTGAAAAGATCGATAATAACATTCGAGTGGGTAGTCAAAAAGAATACACAATTGCTTTTCAAGGCGATATTACGTAAATACAATAATAGTCGACGCTGAAGTGCGGGATGTAAATTGTTTTCAAGTTCTTCAAAGCCAAAAATATACTGATGCAATTGTTTATTTTCTATCCTAGGGACCAGATAGAGTAAGACTAAAATGAGTATTATTGTCTTAAGACCACTACCGGATTGCGAAAGTGGGATCCGACCTTTCGTATGCTCACCCAAGTAAATTTCCCATTTTCCATCTTCGAGTTGTTGGACAATAATCTCAGTAATGCTCGTATCCGGTCTAACAATTTTATTAAGTTCTGTCAGTATTAAGTTTTCAACTAGGCTGCTGGGTAAGGCTGCTCGCATAAGAAATTGCCGAATAGTATTGGTTGCGCCCTGCCCATTTGCAGAAACTAATGGCGGAAAAATTTCGTTTTCGGGAACGATGTCTCTATCCGGAAATAACCGTTTAAATGTCATTGATACTAGGGGATTCTGTATGTGACGAACTAACTGTACTAAATGTTCATCAATATCTGAACGGTTTAATGGTGGATCAATTGAAACATATCTAATTCCGTTTGGAACTGGTAGCTCCTGCTTCCATAATAATTTACGCCCAACTAAGCTCTTCCCGAATTCCCAATGATTACCACCAATTACGCCAGCGGAAACACCTGGTCGAAAAACTTGTTGCACAATCCTCTCATTAAGAACATTGGTTCCATGAATGATAATGCTGGGTTGAGTGTCTTTATGACCAAGATGCTGAAAATTCTTATCTCCTTTAGCATATTCTACTATTTCTAGAAAAGTCGATTTTCCAGAGTTATTACGACCAATTATTAAGTTAATCGGTAGTATTCTTTCGTATCCACTCTCGTCATTTCCAAGACACTTAAAATTTCTAGCAATAATTTTGAGATTCTCTAATCCATGCATATGAGGTTTGAGCTTTCGAGATAAAAATTATTCTTAATACATTATAGTTCATTTCTATGAACCGATGATTTCATTCCTCGGCCGTCACAGCTTTTCCCCAATTCACATTTTCCGCCGCGGCATACCACAAACTATTGAACACCAGTTTGAACGTCGCATACGTTTGCCCGCGATGCTGCGGGCGAAAGCCGAAGAGAATCACGCGGCCGCGGCCGAGAGGAACTTCCACCAGCGCGGTTTTGCCTTGTATTTTGTTTTCGCCTTGCAACCAGCCGCTGAGCAGAGGATTCTGCAAAGGATATTTGACAACCGAACGCCCTTCGCGCACCGAGAACGCGCCGGAGTTGCTGAAGAACAGAGTCGTTTCGCGCGGCATGCCGAACGCAAGCGGATGATTTGTATCAACGATGCCGCGAAACAACGAGCCGGGCGCGGAAAACTCCGTTGCCTTCACGCCGTCCAGTTCATTCACCACGGGCAGCGCCCACTGGCGAATGAAGAGCCGGGTGGCGCCGTCAAACGCGAGGAGCGTGCCGCCGGTTTCAATGAAACGGTGAATTTGGCTTAATCCCAGCATCCCGATTCCACCGGTGAATTCCAGCGGATACTTGTTGTCGTCATTATCATCGGCACGGCGGCCCAACAAAATCGTGCTATCACGTTGATCGGGAAAAATAATCGCGTCAAATTGTGTGATAAACTCGCCGCGCCGCAGATCGCCGTCTTCCAACGTTTTATAGTCAAATTCAAATTCGTCCAACACGAAACGTGTCCAGCCTTCATCAGCGGTTGGCACAAAACTGCGATAGATGCCCACGCGCGGTCGTTTCAGGCGTTGCGCATTGTCATTATTGCCGGCAGCAATGACACTTGCCATGTTCACAATTAAATCCTGCGCGGCTTTGTTTAACTCCTCGGCGTTGGTTTGTACGAGAATCTGATTTTTCTCGGCAGAATTACTGCGGTTCCACCACACGGTTTGATTTTTCTGCAACAACCGATTGACGAGTTTATAAGCGTCGAGGCTATTCGGTGAGATGCTGAACTGTTCGCTTTTGGATGACGTTGTATTTGCTGTGGTAAGAAATTGAGTTATGGGTGCCGTAAACGCATTGAGCGTATCGGCAACCAAATCTTTGACCTCTTGCGCGCTGGCAAAATATTCCACGCCCATTTGCAACGGCAAAGTCCAGCCGGTCACATCATACGGTTGCTCCAGCGGGCCGCCGGGGTAACGCCGCTTCTCCGGATATTTCTGTTTTTCAAACAAAGCTACAACATTATTGCGATACGGTTGCGCGAGATCAATGATAAAACTTCCCGCCGGATAAATTGCGCCTTCGGCGAGAAATTTTTTTTTCGCGCGGAGAATTTCAGTGCCTTGCTGCAACATCACGTCGAGCAATTTTTGCGCGGCGGCCGCGTCGTGTTGTGCCGAGGGAATAATATACGCGCGCGGCGAGTCTTTTTGGCCCCGCTCAATCGCGCGCTGGCCGAGGCGATAAAAATTGTGCAGCCATTGGTCGCGATAGCGTGCGGCCAAGGTGAGCAGCGAATAACTTGCAGTCAATTCGAGATCGACGATGTTGCGCAGCCGCCACCAGCCGCCTTTCCACGGCTCGGGAAAATTGGTTTGAAACTCGCGGGCGTTCGTGAGACCGCGCCCGGCGCCGCCAATCTCGTCAAACTTAATTTCAATCGGCGTCGCTAATTTTGCGCTTGCCGCTTCGCTGAGCAAGCCGACGCTGTTGTGAAAATACGGCGCGCTGCGCATGCCGCCGTGCCACCACGTGTCGAAGGTCCATTCCGTCGCGACGCCGGTGAAGCCTTGCGCGGCTAAATCCGTGGTGACATGGCCGCCGATCTGCAGGATGGAGCGCAACAAAATCGGATCGATATGAGGGTTAGAGACTTCATAAAACGGCGGGAAGAAAAAGCGCGGGCCTTTGTCGCCCATTTGATGCACGTCGTAAACAATTTGCGGAAACCATTTTTGATATAACTCCGTGGTGATCAATTTCGTCTCGACCAGATTGAGCATGAACCAATCGCGATTATCGTCGTGGCCGGCATACGGATGATACAGCCAGGGCGGGTTGCTGCCTTCGTGGGGCAGGCCAAGAGACTTTTGGTACCAATCAACAACGAGTTGAATGCCATCCGGATTGGAAGAAGGGGAGAGGAGCAACACAACGTTATCGAGAATTTCCTGCGTGGCCGGGTCGTTACCGTTTGCAAGTTTATAGGCTAATTCCATCGCCATTTGCGAAGCCGCAATTTCCGTGCTGTGAATGCTGCAATTGATCATTACCACCGTGCGGCCCCGACGCAAGTAACTCGCGAGCGAATCCGGAGGCAGCTGGCGCGGATCGGCGAGCTGCCGTTGAATTTTTAGAATCTCGTCGAGGCGCGCAAAGTTTTTCGGCGTGGTGATGACGGCAAAAACCAGCGGTCGGCCTTCGGTGCTTTTGCCAAGCTCCACCATTTGCACGCGTTCGCTGCTGTGGTCGAGCGTATTAAAATAGCGGATGATCGCATTCCAATCGGCAAGTTTGCGATCGGCGCCAATCTCAAAACCGAGTTGTGATGCGGGAGAGGGGAGTTGGGCCAAAACTGGATTGGAGCAAAAGATAAAGAGAACGAGGGCGGTACGGGATAATTTTTTCATTCGCGTCGGAATCTAAAAGTTGAGGCATTGGGCAACGGTTTTATTCGCCACAGCGTATGAAAAAATAGGTTATCAACGGGAAAAAGTCAATGTCTAATTGCGATTACACTTTGTTGGCTTTTAAGTCCGTGAGCGAATAAAACGTTCCGCGCCAGTTGATGCCGCGATTGAGCAGCGTCTTTAGCGTTGAATTCCAAATCAGGAAAATAAAAAACATGGCTGCGAGTGGGACGCCAATTCCGTGCCAGCGCGGCAACTTTCCTAGGCCGGCGCCGTTGCCATAAATCAAAAGAATAACCACTACAATGGCAAGATTTAAAATTTGCGCTGGCCCGGTGGTTAGAAAGATTCCAATAAACGGCCAGACCCAGAAAATAAGATTCGCGATCGTGCCGTGAATAACCGGCCAGAGTTTATAATCAAGGCCGGCAAAAATATTTTTCTCCAACCCTTGAATCACCGCGTACAGCGAATCATACCATTCGACGCCGAGCATACGCGTGCCGTGCAAAAATTCCGACTTGCCGCCATGTTGTTTTACGAGCTTGCCGAGCTTCATGTCATCGTCCGGGCGCATGGCAATGGCCTGATGCGTACCGATGGCGTGATAGGTTGCGGCACGAATTAAATTAAATGCGCCGACGCCGATGAATTTGTTGCTGCGGGGATTTTTCACCTTCCACGGTTGAGCGTACATGAAAAACGCCATATTAAAAAAACCGGCGAACAAATTGAGCCATACCCCGGGCATCTTAAGAGCAGGACTGGCGGTGAGATGATCGAGCTGTTGCACGAGCAAATGTTGCACGGCATTTCGCAGCGTCGCTGGATGCATGACAATGTCGGCATCGGTGAAAAGCAGCAACTCGCCGGTCGCTGCTTGCGCGGCGCGATACAAAGCGTGATTTTTGCCCAGCCATCCTTTGGGCACGGCGGTTATATGAAGCGGCCGGATGCGGGGATTGGCATGCGCCATGTTCTCAAGAATCTCGCCGGTGCGATCGGTGGAGCGATCGTTGATAATGAGAATTTCGAAGCTCGGATAATCCAATTGCAAAACTGATTGCAGGGCTTCGGCAATATTTTTCTCCTCATTGCGCGCCGGAATTAATATTGATACCTGCGGATAATCGACGCTTGCCGCGGCCGGAATCTCGTCTAAAAATTTAATGGTGCGGTTGCCAAACCACATCACAACGCATGACAGAATAAAGGCGCCAAGCGTAAAAAAGGCGAGACCCAAAAGGATTGTTTCCATGCGATAAATTTACGAAATCGCCATGAAAACTAAAAACGGAAAATGACGATATTGGCGGAAAGGGAATATCGGAAATATAACGAGTGGGAAAAGTAAAGGGGGTGCAAATAAAAAAGCTCCAGCTTGCGCCGGAACCTTTTTGCATGTATCAAAATAAAGATTATTCCATCAAACTCAGGATGGTTGCCTGTACATGCGGAAAATGATCGTCATGCCGTGCGGTGGTAGCCACTTCAAGGCCGATGCCGTCGTAAGCCACATGCAAATTCGGCCCGACGCGTTTGACCTGCCGGCGAGCGCCGTCAACACCGTTTAGATAACGGAAACCATCAATCCATTGGCATTCGGCGAGCCGTGATTTAAATCGTTCAAAAGCTTGGCTGCGATTGGGCACTTTGTCCCAATTGCGGGTTTGATCTTTATCCTTGGCCGGACGCTTCGAAGGCTCTAACGGCGGCGGGGATTTAAAACGTTCATAAACCGCCAGCCCCTGCGCGGATAAAGTAAATTTGCCGTTGTTCATTTCCAACATCGGATTGAGCGTGTCGCGATCTGTGCCGTTCATGCCATTGAGCACCTCTTGCTGCGACAATTCGGTTTCCGCATCCAACTTTGCCAGCAATGGTTCAACATGTGCCAGCAAGTCGCGATTGTATGAGAGCGGGAGAGGTGGTACCGTCATAACGACGTCGGAATTTTCAAACATGTACTGCACCGACACGCCGAAAATCAGGCCGAGCATGGTGGTGTAAGGCACCAGGCTTTTGTAACCGGCGGAGGCATTCAAAATGACTTCGTGCGTGTGGGCCACGCCTGGCCGCGTCAACCAGCGAATCACCGATTGCGCGTAACGCTGTAAACCGATACTGCGAAACAGCGCGGCATCTTGCACCTGCAAACCGGTGATGACTTCCATTTCCGTGGTCGCATGCCAAACCTGTTTGATAAATTGGGCCACGACCCGGGCCGCAAAAATTCCGGCGGCGGATTCGCCGGCAAACAACGCGACTTCATCATCCGGACCGACGCCGATCGCGGCGAGGCTGGTGAGTTCCGGCACGATGGTATGTAGACCGGCGGTTTTGCTGAAATCCAATTCACACAAACGCGCGCTCACGCGCTTTTCCAACTCGCGCTGCTTGCGGGCATTGCCTTCGCGCAGCGTCAGGAGATCCGTGCCTTTCATCGCTTCCCACAACGCTTTTTCATTTTCGGTGAGTTTATGAACCAGCAAAGCGCCGACAGTGGTTAAAACGATTTTAGGTTTTGACATCGCAACTCATTCCGATTGATTGGGTTCTTGTCGTCCTTAACGCGGGCAGACTTTGGGGGAAATAAATTCCGCCAAATCCAGCCATTCGCTCCTCAATATATAGGTGTTTGGGTATTGCTTTATTTTACATACCAGCGGGCGTAAGATTTTGCGGAAGCTAAAAGCTTGTCTGCAAAAGAGATGGTGACGACCGGCGAGGAGCTTAAGATTTGCGAAAGGAAATTTTTTAGTGCGGGTGCGGTGAAATAGCGACAGGGTTATGAAATTTTTGTAAAAAGTTTGCATCCCAATAAAAAACCACACCGTCGTTGGTGTGGTTTTTATTGTAATGGGTTTCTAATTTGAAAGCAGGCAGCGAAGGTTTACCACCGGATAGCTGCACTGGCCCAAGTAAAACCGCTGCCGAACGAGGCGAGAACCACAATGTCGTTTTCAAGAATTTTGCCCTGCGCGAGTGCTTCGTCGAGGGCGATCGGAATCGAAGCGGCGGTGGTATTGCCATAACGCTGGATGTTGCTAAAAACTTTTTCCGGGGCAATGCCGAGACGCTGCGTCACGGCTTCGCTGATGCGTAAATTGGCTTGATGCGGAATAACCAGTTTCACCTCATCGAGGGTGAGATGGTTCGCTTGCAACGCTTCCATAATGACTTCGGGGAATTTGGTGACGGCGTGTTTAAAAACTTCGCGGCCATTCATTTGCGGAAAACAGCTTCCGTCTTCGAGTATGCCGGGATACATTCGCGGAATGCGCCGGCTGCCGGGGTTTTCTCCCCAAAGATCTTTCACGTAGCGGCCATCGGCATGCAAGTGCGTCGAAAGAATGCCGTGTTCGCCGTCACTGGCTTCGAGAATGGCCGCGCCTGCGCCATCACCGAACAACACGGCAATATGCCGACCGCGCTCATTAAACTCCAAGCCCGTCGAGTGTATTTCTGCGCCGACCAGGAGAATGCGCTTGTATTGACCCGCCTGAATAAACGCATTGGCGACCGACAAACCATACACAAAGCCGGTGCATTGGGTGCGCACATCCAAAGCCCCGATGCCGCGAACGCCGAGACGCTGTTGCATGACGCAACCGGAACCAGGAAACATATAATCCGGACTTAAAGTCGCAAAAATGATGAAATCCATGTCTGTGGCTTTGAGTCCCGCGCGCTCGAGGGCGATCTGCGCCGCCTCGTACCCGAGATCGGAAGCGCCAATTTCCTTATCGACAAAATGCCGTTGTTGAATGCCGGTGCGTTCGCGAATCCACTCGTCGCTGGTGGGAACGAGTTTGGTCATTTCCTCATTGGTGACAATTTTTTCCGGAACATAATGGCCAGTACTAATAATGCGGGCGCGTTTCATAGCTTTTCCTCTCCTTATCGTAAATTGTAGCGTCCGACTGAGGCCCAAAGATTTTCTAATTTAGCAATATTGTGCTGTGCGAGTCGGACTTCGCTTTGGGCGGTTCAATGAATCGCGCAAACCAATGCGGGTACAAAAGTTTGACGGTTACCCAATACGCAATGATCACATATAATCCGCCGATGATGAGATCGATAACATAATGGTGATTGAGATAAACCGCCGAGAACCAGACGGCGGCAGGATATAAACTCAAAAGCCAGGGATTCCAACGAAATTTTTTATAAGTGAACCAGGACAGTACAATGGGATAGGCGCCGTGCAGCGAGGGAATCGCCGCAAAATGATTGGCGTTGAATGAATCCCACAACGTCGTAAAAAATTTGACGCCGAGCAGATGATCGACATCAACGAGGTTGCCGGCGCTGATCGACCAGAAGCTGGCATTGGTTTCCGGCGGGGCAAAACCATAGTTATAAACATACCACGGCGGCGCCGCGGGATAAATCATGAACGTCAGCAACGCGAGCACATCCAGCACGGTGAGCGTATAAACAAATTTGTAAAACAGCGGCCGGTCATTGGTGGTGTGCCAGAACACCCAACCGAGCAGCAACGGCAACGCGAAATGCGCCGTATAAAAATTTGCCGCCAAGAGATCGATGATTTTTTTAAAGCCACTGAACGTGCCGTCTTCGCGAAGGCCTTGCAGGAGAAAGGGGGGAATCTCGCCCCAAATATTGCCGAACAACGCAAGCTCCCAACGATACGGTTCCACGACATGAATGGTGCCGCGAACGGAATCCGCCACGCCGCGCATCATGTCGTAGCCGATCCAGAAAAAAACAAACGGCAACCAATCAATTAGAAAACGTCTCGCCCGTTGTTTGCCGAGCACAAATGAAAAAATCACCAGCGCGAGAAAAATATGATCCGGCCGGATTTTAATAAGTTGATTGATGACGATGAAATAAATCACCACCCCCAGGAGAACATAGATTTTCCACTGGTGATCCGGATGCTGCAAATGATGGCGAAACTTTTTCCAAGTCATAAAGGTTTTATTGGAAACTCCTACTTTTTATTATACTCTTACTCACTTTTAAAGTAATCAGAAGTATGAGCATGAGTAAGCGTAGAAGTGCGAAAAGCGAAGCTATTTTAAGACGACCAAATTGAAAACAAACTCCTGATTTTTAAAACTACAAAACCCGTCTTTATCCGAGCAAAAGTAATAAGTCAATTTGGTTTTCACCGGATATTTGCCGGGTTTGAGGCCTTTGGCAATTTTGACGGCAAAAGTCACGGGTTGGGTATGCTTGGGGTCAAAAATTTTATAGCCATCTTCGGTGATCAATGTTTTTGCATCTGCGGTCGGGGTAAATTTTTCCGTCGCCAAAGTGAAATCTTTGGTCTCCAATAGGGCCAACTTAATTTGTGGCTCAACGTTGACGTGAAAACCTTCGGCCGGCTGCATTTGGAAAACGAATTTCGTTTCACGCCCGGCGCGAACAGTGTCTTTTACCGCTTGGGCAGTGATTTTAACTTCTTCCATCTCATGCGCCCCGACGCTATTTATGTATAAAAAAATGGCAATGAAACAAAAAGATATTTTTTGCACGATACGCATAGTATTAATCTCCTTGCAAGGTAAATCCTAAAGTGTATAAATGCGATACGACTGATAAAATAGCAATAAAAAACTTAATTGGCAAGTTTTCCCAGGCAAAAAATCAAGGAGTGGCAAAGCGATGTTCGCTGTCGGCGATTTTATCAGTGCGCAAAAGCCGCACGGCATGTGGTATAACCGGCAAGATAACTTCGAGGTTTTCCCGCACGCCTTTGGGGCTGCCAGGCAGGTTGATTATGAGCGTGTGGCCGCGTACGCCGGCAACGGCGCGTGATAACATCGCATACGGCGTCTTCGTCAATCCGGTGGCGCGCATGGCTTCTTCGATGCCGGGGACACGGCGCTGAATGACGGCAAGTGTGGCTTCGGGCGTGATATCACGCGCGGCGAGGCCCGTGCCGCCGGTGGTTAAAATTAGGTCGGCATGCTCGTGATCCGCTAAATTTTGCAGGGTGAGCTTAAGTTGGTCGAGGTCGTCAGGTAGAACTTGTTGAGAAATAATCTGAGGATTTAAGGAAGCCATCAGCTCATGAATCAAAACGCCGCTTTCATCTTGTCGAACCCCGGCGGCAACCCGGTCACTTAAGGTGATGATGGCAAGGCGAATCGGAGAATCTAGCATAGCCGGAACGAATCGGGGTTAATGAGCCATCGCCGGCACAAAAGCCCTTTCGGGTTGGACATGCTCAACGGCGGGGGCGTCATATTCGTCAAATAAATCGAGCACTTCGCCCGGCGTCGCGGCAGTGAGTAGGCGCTCGCGAAAACGGGTTTGCCGCAACAGTCGGCAGAGCCGCGAAAGTATTTGTAGGTATGTCGCCGAATCCTCTTTGGGGGTGCCCATGACAAAGATCAATTGCACATTATCGGATTCTTTGGCGGTAAACGGAATGCCGCGCCGCGCCCGGCCGATGGCAATGACCGGCTGATTGACGCACAAGGTACGCGTGTGTGGAAAAGCAACGCCTCGGCCCATGCAGGTTGGCTCGATGGCTTCGCGTGTCATGATCTCGTTGAGGAAAACCTCAGGCTTGGTAATGGCGTGATGCCGTGCCATGCGCGTCACTAAGGTGCGAAACGCTTCCGCTTTATCCTGTGCGTCAAGCTCAAGAACAATAAGCTTTTCCGAAAGAAAATCAGAAAGCTGCATAA
>CAYUVM010000004.1:0-32127 GCA_964447935.1 uncultured Cytophagia bacterium
CGGTTTTGAAGCGTTCTTCGAGCGCATTCCAGTATTCGTCGCGATTCCAGATGAAAGGCTCTTTGGTACCGGTGAAATTTTCGGGCTGTTCAGCATCAGAAATTAACAAAAGGAGATAAAGCGCGGCAAGGACAATAAGAATGCGCGCAACAATTTTTTGCAAACTAACTTGCGACTTGGATGATGAGGGCATGAGATTGGAGTGGGTCGATTCGTATGCGATCAAGCACTAAGCTGAGACAATCTCTTCGAGTAAAGCCACCAATGCGGGAAGATCTTCTTGAATGGTTTGATAAAGCAGGGCGTAATCGATATTGTCATACCCATGAATCAAACGATGGCGCATGCCAATGATCTCTTTCCAGGGAATGCTCGAGTGGTTCAGGCGAAATTCTGCAGAAACGTGATCGGCGGCCTCACCGACAATTTCGATCAACCTGACCAGCGAGAGATTCAACATTCGCTCTGTTTCGATTTCATCCCGTGATTTTCCGGCAGCTAATGCGATCGCTTCTTTTGCCGCATCAAGCATGTGGCGCAGCCTAATCAGATCATCCTTGGGCATATTGCACCTCGGCCTGAGCAAGTACTTGGTCGCGGAAATAACGGCTCAACATGTTTGGCGTGTTCAAATCCGCCTTGCGATCCAATATCTGTGAAAGCTCAAGCTCCATTCCGGCCAGCCGAATATAACCTGGAATGTGATGCGGATCGAATTCCACCAACACATCGACATCGCTTTCCGGCCTGAAGTCATCCCGCAACGCCGACCCGAATATCGCCAGCTTGCGAATATGGTGGCGTTGGCAAAACGCGGCGAGCGTTTCCGGCGGAACACTGAGTCGCGCGGCAATACACCGTTCGTCAAATGGCTTAACCAAAGTATCCGGCGATTCGATTCTGAGCGTGGCCATATTTTCCTCGAGTCAATTGCAATGACAATTTAAAGCAAGGCTCGCTAAATTCCAAACACAAAATTCAGCGTTCAGCTCAAAAGCAATGGCAGAAAAATGAAGGACAGAAATATGGGGATTGTTTATCATTAAAAAGTCGTAAATATTTTTCTGCCCTACATTTTTCTGTCATGACTTTCTGGCGCGTTTTTCAATGGCTTGCGCAATCTCCGTCCAAACTTTATCGCGATCACCCGTTGCTTCCGAAAAGGTGATCACGGTTTTGCCATCGTGGGCAGGGCTTGTTTGATCGCTTTGAACCAACACGCCCGTGGTTTCCTCTACGCTTCCAACTTTGCCATAACCGCGTTGAATAGTTCTGAGAACCCCGATTGTTGATGAATCTCCGGCGTCAGCGCATTCATGTTTTTGAGCACGTCAAGCAGTTTTGGCAACAACGCTCTGATTTCTGCATACAGATCAATATCATCGCGGAAACCTTCCATGTTGGCGGCGGAGACGCGTTTCATCACCGCGTCCAGTTCATCTTTCTTTTTCTCCCAATGCTCGACGAATCGCAGCCTTTCAGCCGGATCATAAATTTTTGCATCCGCTAAAACAATGGGGAAAATCCGGTCGGCGAAATCGCCGTGTTTGGCAATCTGCACCAGCTCGAAGCAGCAGTTCGGCGATTTCAAATATTTCTCACTAATGACCAGCACCACCGCTTTGCCCTGACCGAGGTCTTGCATGAAACGCTTGATATTTCCTTTGAAACCGAGATCGCGCTGGTCGCGGACCATCGTCACGCCGCGGCCCTGAAATGCCTTATCCAGCTCATCGACCATCGCTTCACTTTCTCCGCCCCAAGCATAAGAGATAAAAACCTGTTGCCGAGACTCGAACCTGTTTTCAAGAGTTTCTTTCCATTGTCTATGCAAAGCCTCGCGCAAATTCTCGAAGGCCGGATGGTTCAGCGGAATGGCGTACAGGCTCAAGACCAGATCGAACAAATTGACCGCATAAGCGGTATCATCGCGGAAATCTGCGCCTCGGCAGCCAGTGAGTTCGTGTGGCCTCGCCTCGTGCAAGTTGCCCTCGCGCCATAGCGGAATCACGCGTTGATGCTTCAGATGGCCGCGAATCAGACTTGACTCCTCGCCGACACGACCGCTGGAGGCATCCCAAGCCCGTTTGTATTCCGGTGAGCAGATTTGCAGGATGAAATCGTTCGCCTGGATTTGCACCCGATTCTCCAACACGATGACGCCGGCGTCGCGCAGGTCATGGACAAGAGAACTTACCCATGCCGGATGATCCTCGGCATGACTGACGTAACAGCGTGGGGCGGTGCGGTCGCGGCGGAAACTTTTGACGCGCGTCAGATGAGTTTCATAAACGCTGCGCAAATGGGCAAGCGCCTCGGCGCGCTGAACGTCCTGCTTTTCCCTGGCGCCGAGCATTTCAGGCTTGGCAATTTCCGGCAAAGAGGTTTTCGCGCCGCATTCATCACAGAAAATAAAATCCTTGCTTTCACGCACGCGTTTGATCACGGAAGTGCGTTCGATGCGGTGTTGGTTCGCGCAAAAGACCGGCGGAAAGCGCGTCACCTCCACGTCACGCTTGTATAGGAAAGACTCGAACAAGCCCTGGAACAGGGTGCGTCCGTAAGCGGGCATGGCCGTGCTGTAATACAGCACCAGCTCCAGCTCGCCCTCGCGCTCTTCGGTGAGAAGAAAGCCGCAGATTTCGCCCGCGCCCATCTCGTACTGCGCTTGGTTCTGCCACTGGTTGATGCGCGTGAACGCAGACGTATATCCGAGCAGGACCACCAGCGCGGCGTACAGGTTCTCGACGCGTCCGCGCACGATATACGAGACATCATCCACAGACGCAAACTCATCTTGCAAGGGGCGCTTTTGCTTGATCAGGCCGGGGAAAATCAACAGCGTGTCGTTGCCCAAGGTCTCGCGGAAGCAGAGGTTGTGCTGCAAGAAGCGCAGAATGGCGGCGTCGAGCAGGATTTGTTGCTCAGGCTTTTCCAATCCTTTGAGCTCATCGAACAGTTCGACTTCGCTCACTGCTTCGCTTAGTGCAAGCAGTTTGGTTTCGCTCGCGGCGCCGAGTTCGCGCGGGTTTTTATCCGCTAGCAAAACGATGGAGGCGGCGAGGCTCGCGAGCAGGTCGGGCGTGAGCAGAATGTGTTGCTCGCCCGCCGAACTGCGCAAGATGGCGACGTAGCCGTGCGTTTCCAGATGCCCCGTCACGAATCATTCCAACAATGAGTATGATTCCTATCATAATCTCCGCCGCGCAGCGAACCGACATTCCGGCTTATTTCGCTCACTGGTTCATGCGGCAGGTCGAACAGGGTTATGTTGTCTATCCCAATCCGATCGGCTGTCAGCGAGTGAAGCTTTCTCCCAGGTCGGCCAAATAAGAATAATGACCAAATAAGAATAAAAAAAATAATTTGACTTTTACGAAATGTTTTTGCATATATACGTACATCACACCCAATTATAGCTTTTCACTGATTCTCAATTCAATTATGAGAGGGTAGACACATGAAAAGTACATTCAGATTTCTGTTATTGGCGCTTTCAGTATTCACCAGTACAAATCCATTGCATGCGCAATGGGTAAAAACCAACTTGCTTAATAGGCCGGAAAAAATAACTGCGTTAGCCATAAGAGGGAACTCAATGTTTGCAGGTACTTATGGTGCAGGTGTTTTTCTTTCGACAAATAATGGTTCAAGTTGGGCACAGGTAAATAATGGATTGTTAGCCACAGAAATTTATTCATTGGCTATCAGTGGAAATAATGTCTTTGTAGGTACTAATGCAGGTGTTTTTCTTTCGACAAATAATGGTTCAAGCTGGACACAGCTAAATAACGGATTATCAACCACAGCAACTTTTTATTCATTCGCTATCAGTGGAAATAATCTCTTTGTAGGTGGTGATGCAGGTGTTTTTCTTTCGACAAATAATGGTTTAAGCTGGAATGCAGTTAATAACGGTTTGAGAGGAAGTGTTAATTCATTAGCTATTAATGGAAATAATATATTTGCTGGAACTTGGACTGCAGGAGTATTTTTTTCAGCCAACAATGGCTCAAATTGGAATGCAGTCAACAATGGATTACCGAAACAAGATATAACTTTTATTATACAGGTTAAACCTCATTCATTAGCTATTAATGGAAATACTATATTTGTTTGCGCTCATTATTACAAGGATTATATTTATCGCTCAACTGATAATGGCTCAAACTGGTCGTGGGGGTTGGGTAATCTGGATTATGCTTATGATCCTACGTTTGCCACTATCGGGAATAGTATATTTCTTGGATCGCTTGATGGAAAAGTTTATCTTTCAACAAATAATGGTGAAGGGTGGTTTTTAGTAAATGATGGATTACCAACGGATGATGATATTACATCATTAGTCATAAGCGGAACTAATATCTTTGCTGCAACTTATAAATATGGCGTTTGGTGGCGACCTTTATCTGAAATGATAACCGTTCAAACAATCCCTGATTCGCCTAACTTGGTCGCACCTGTAAATGGCGCCACGGGGGTGGTGGGTAATCCGATACTCCGTTGGAACAAGGCGGCGAGAGCGGAAACCTACACGTTCCTGCTCTCGGTCAACCCTGATCCCCGAATTAATCCCATCAAGCAGGTTACGACCGCCGATACTTTCGCGGTTGTTAGTGGACTTGCAGGCAGCACGCGCTATTATTGGTATGCTTGGTCCACGAATGCTGCGGGGCCTAGTCAATTCGGGTCACGTGTCTGGAGTTTCACGACCGTGGCATCCACGGATGTGTCCGAAAGGGATGGTGATGTTCCAGCAGATTTTGCATTGGAACAAAACTATCCCAATCCTTTCAATCCGTCGACAACTATTCGGTATGCTTTACCTAAAACTGCTTTCGTAAGGCTAAGTGTATTCAATCCGCTAGGGAAAGAAGTTGAAACATTCGTGAGTAGGACGCAAGTAGCGGGTGAATACGAAATCCATTGGAACCCTAATAATTTAGCGAGTGGAGTTTATTTGTGCCGTTTACAGGCTGGAGAATTTGTTGAGACGAGAAAGATGGTTCTTATGAGATAGACCAACTGCAATTAACGGCAACAAAAATGTAGAATGAATCGTACCGTTGCGCACTTAAAAATGAGCCAATCATAGTTCGCAACGGTACGTCATTTTTTTGCTGTTAATTGTAATTCGTTTGTTTCTTACCGGCTCAATTAGATTTTTCATATGGTGTTTCTCTTATTTCTATGTGTTAATTAAATATTCTACCGCGTGTGTTCTAACCACAGTCAACTCAAGCTGACGTTGCAACCGCCGATGCGCCTGAGTATTGAGTGTTGAGTTGACAAATGCAAGGGTTTTACGCCCGTTCATACGTCGTCTCTTCAAACTTCACGCCCACAGGATGATGCTCATGTAAAACTCTTTCCGGATACGCCAACACCCGTTTGCGCCGCTCCGGATCATTTTTCGTCAACTCATCCACCCAATGCGTGCCGTACAGAACGTGATTCACTTCATCGGCGAGCAGAAATTCGAGCAACTGCACGGAGCGCGTATCACCGGCCTTTTTCGCTTTGGCAATCCAATCGCGCAGATGTTTGCAGCTTTCACTCTCGAAGGTCATATTCGAAAGCGCGAGGCGCTCCAACGGATCGGGGCGATTCACATCCTGCTCCCAACCGAAGCAGCTCGTTCTGAACATGCCCACATGGCCGCCCAACTCTTCGAGACGGCGTTGCACAATCTCCGCATGACGCGCCTCATCCCACGCTTGATGCGCCATGTCCATTTTCATCTGCCACGGAATTTCGGGAAAGTCCGCGATGATGCGGCCCATGCGCTCGACGGTGATGAACTCGCTGTTCAGCAAATCGTGCAGCAAGTGGCACTTGCCGTCATCGTTATCAAACGACCAATTCTTTTCGGTGAATTCGTTATCGTTTTCAATAATCTTCCACCGCGAATCACGCGCGGGACGTTTGCTGTAGGGATGCGTCTTTTTAAATGAAATCACTCCGGAGTTTTTACCTTCGCCGCGAATGCCGCCCGCTGCGTGCAGATCGTTTTCCAACTCTTGCTGCCATTGCGCCGCCAATCGCGACAAGTCCGGCGAAATCACCAGCGTGTTGATGATGTTCTCGCCCCACTCGCTATGATCGCGCTCTTCGTCGAGAATGTTGCGCAGAATGTAAGCCGTCGGTTCATCCGCCGGCAGCTCGGCGTGTTCGAGATGATGTTCATACGCCGCGACCAACGCCGGTTTCAACACGCGATACAGCGCGACCATGCGGCGCAAGGAATCGTTCGCCTGCCAAATCTTTTCCATCAGTTTGACAAACTCATCGCTCGGCGCAATATAATGAAAATGCTCCGAACGGCCTTTCAATTCCGGCAAGCGCTTGCCAAGCATATCGGCATGCACCGCATCCTGATACATCTGCCGGCCAAAGCCGATTTTGATTTCCGGCTCGACGATCGTGTACGTCCAGCTTCCCATCAATTCCATCATTTGAATTTCGACGTAACGGTACTTGCCGAGCAGCGCGAGGTTTTGGGTGACGGTGATGGTTTTATTCATTTGTATTCTCCTGCAAATATGTTTGTGTAAAAGCCCCAGCGGGGCGAAATGTTTATAGGATTCGCGTTTGGTTCAAATGCAAGCTCCGTAGGAGCGGAATGTGTAACATGCCGCCCCGATGGGGCTTGGCTTGATGAGGGATGAGGGCATCAAGAGCTATAAACATGTCGGCCCTCCGGGCCTTTTAAAGTGTCTTTATAATTCAACCCGCACGGTTGTCATTCCACAATTTCCAGTTTCAATTGTCTGCTTTTGCAAAGAAAGCAGCGCCGCTATTTCGGTTTCATTCAACTTTGCTAGCATTGCTTTCTTGATTGGCGAATGCAAAGATAAATCTGCCGAAATCGCAGATGGCGTCGGATTCCACCACCGCACAATGGCGGCTTTCGCATCTTCGCTTTCTTTGATCGCGCTCAAAACGGCGGTTTTCGGCGAAAGCGAGAGCAGTGAATCTTCCAACTTCAATTCACCGGCGTTCTTGCGACGAACGGACAGCAATGGGTAATGAAAACTTTCACACTGCTCGTTGATTGCTTCCATCGTCTCGAACTCTTCGGCGCGATGGGGAAAAATCGCGTATCGAAAAGTGTGCGTACCCAAACACTGCGCTTCCGGCGTTTCATTGTGCCACCCGGATTTTCCACCGGGGCGCGTGAGGAGATTTTCGCCGGCCAACAAGCCAACGCAACGCAGCAGCGTCAGTGCGAGCGTGCCTTTGCCATCCAACTTTAATTCGTATTCCGGCAAGCCGTAAGAGAGAAGCGTCAGTGCCTTGTTGTCGTCTTTGACCGTAACAAAACGCTGCATCGGCGCCACTTTCGCCGGATGTTCAATGGTGAACGCTTTTAAATCATACGCTTTTTGTTGGCGTTTTACAACACTAAACTGCGAGTCGGCATAAACGGTATCGGTTTTGATGCCGGACGGAAACAGCACGCGCAAACGATGATCTTTCGCGTTGTTAGTAATCGTGGTTTCAATCTCCACCGCGCGCGAATGCGGCGTGAGAAAGAGCGTTGTCGTAATCGGGATTTTTGTCGTCTTCTTGCTGCGGGCTTGCTTATCCGGCGTCGCGGACTCGGGCACGATCAGCATCAATTTGATTTGTAACGCGGCGCGCAGCGGCCCTTTTTCAACGAGATTGATTCGGACTTTGCCTTTATTTGAACTGATCCAACGATCTTTGGGCGGATACGAATAGTTGTACTCGTCGCCCACATCGCCGGAATCTTCAAAAACATTGAGCTTCGTATATTTCGCGGCCGTGGTTTTATCTATTAATGTAATTTCGCCGCGATCATTCACTTCGACCCGCTGATATTCGTTCTCGATAATACGCGCGCCGGCTTTGAGTGGTGAAGCATATTTCGGAAACTGCGCCGTCTTCTTCACGCGCAAACCTTTGTATCCAACCGAGGGCACCTCTTTGATGTCAACCAAAAGCGAGAATTTATCGGCGTATGTTTGTTTCGGATAGTTGAATTGCGAGTAGGTAATGTCGTAACCCTCTTCGCGCCGGATGATTTGATAGGGCACTTCATTGCCGTTGCCATCCAACAAAACGAAACCGGCGGTCGGTGGGAGTTTTGGCGCGACTTTCACGTCGGGATTCAATCCCACCACGATGTCCTGCAAATAAAAATTGATCTGCGCCTCGGCAACTTCGCTGCGCGCAAAAGGCGAAGGATTGAAAAAGAAAACATATTGATCGTCGCGATAGGCGAGATCATCATACGGAATGAGTTGATTGAGACAGGTTTCAATCACTGAGTTGCCAATTTCCTTGACGGCTTTGAAGCGCGTCATCATCTCGCGGTGCACGCTGTCGATGCTGCAGCCGCAGATGCTGTCGTGCGGATGGTTTTGCAGCAAATTTTTCCATGCTTGCCGAATCAGCGGCGTTTGCGAACGCATCCCTTTCGTCATCGCGAAAACATTCAGCGGTTCCACGTAACGTTCGAGCAAGGTTTGGCAGCGCCAATTTTCTTGCTTGAGATAAATCCGGCTCGAATAAACGCCGCCCAACACCACAAAAGCATAGCGATAACCGAAGCGCAATTCACCCGTGACTTCGGGTAGGCCATTCACTTCTTTTTTGAGCGCGGCAATGTGCGCCGGCAGTGTGCTGTGGATAAAATTGCCGTCGAAATTTTTTCGCAGCAGCTCAAGCGTTTGCGGCAGTTTTGGATCAGCCCAATGATGATCGCCGCCATTCATTAATAATCGCTGCGAAGTGGTAGCGCGGGCGTCCAGCTCACTTTTAATTTCAGCAAACCGCTGCAAAATTTGTTCGGGTGTTTCTTGATGAAAATATCCCGCACTGTAGCCGTGGCGAAAAAAATGCAGCAGCAAACTGCGCGTGCCGTCCGGCGCGGTCCACCAATATTCGGATGTTTTCTGTTCCGGCTCGCCGCCAAAGCCGCGATAGAGCACGGCGTTATCAATATCAAAACCTTTGAGAATCGCGGGCATCATCGCGATGTGGCCGAATGAATCCGGAATGTAGCCGACTTTCATCTCCGCGCCAAACTGCTGCGAGATACGGCGCCCGAAAAGCAGATTTCGAATTGTCGCTTCGCCGCTGACTAAAAATTCATCCGGTAAAATATACCACGGCCCGATGAGCAAACGGCCTTCGGCAACGAGACGGTGAATTTCTTCGGCGCGTTCCGGTTTGATGGCGAGATAATCTTCGAGAACAATCGTCTGCCCATCGAGCGTAAAACATTTGTACTCGGGATCACGCGCCAGCAAATCCAGCAAGTCATCCACCATGCGGACGAGCATCGCGCGAAATTGCTCAAAGCTCAAATACCATTCGCGATCCCAATGGGTGTGCGAGACAATGTGATAAGTTGAAGTCATGTCGTAAGAACTCGTAAAGTTTTTAAAACACTGCGCCACAGAGTTTACGGAGTGTCACGGAGAAAAGCTGGTTCATAATGTATATTGGTCTCTGTGCGTTCTCGTTGTGCTCTGTGTTGAATTTAGCCTTGAATCAACAAAGTTTTTTGAATTTTAATACAACGCCCGCACGCGAATCGTCGCGGCAATCTTTTCGAGATCTTTGATAATCTCGCGATTCGGCAAATGGTTGATATCTGCAACGACATAACCGATATCTTCGAGCGTGCGCAAATACTGGCCTTCGATGTTAATGCCGTGTTGCGAGAAAATCTGGTTAAACTCGGCGATCACGCCCGGCACGTTTTGGTGAA
The DNA here is from genome assembly GCA_964447935.1 of uncultured Cytophagia bacterium. Taxonomy (GTDB): domain Bacteria; phylum Zhuqueibacterota; class Zhuqueibacteria; order Zhuqueibacterales; family Zhuqueibacteraceae; genus Zhuqueibacter. The sequence continues at coordinate 9,743 of CAYUVM010000004.1, forward strand.
TGTGCAGAATGCGATGCTGATTTTTGAGCAGCGGCAATTGCACCTCGGGAAAGTTGACGCTGCCATGCGTGCCGCCATTGTTCATGTAAGTGATCAGCTTTTCCGAAGTTTTGCGCGCGATATCTTCCTGTGACTCCAGCGTGCTGCCGCCGATATGTGGCGTCAAAATAACATTCGGCAAACCTTGCAAAACGGATTCAAAGGGTTGGTCGTTGCCCGCCGGCTCATTGGGAAAAACATCGATGGCGGCGCCGGCCAGATGACCGCTCGCCAAGGCGTTGCGCAAATTTGCTAAATCGACGACTTTGCCGCGACTGGCATTCAGCAGATAACTTCCCTTTTTCATCGAAGCGAATTGCGGCGTCGCAAGCAGATTGAGCGTGGCGTTGTCTTCAGGAACATGCAGCGTCACGATATCGGCGCGCTGCAACAACTCGTCGATGTGATGCACGGCGCGCGCATTCCCGATCGGCAGTTTATCGACGATGTCATAATAAATCACTTCCATGCCGAGCGCTTCGGCGAGAATCGACACTTGCGAACCGATATGGCCGTAGCCGATGATGCCGAGGGTTTTGCCGCGCACTTCGAAACAACCTTCCGCATTTTTGTCCCATTTTTTTTGATGCAAGCCCTGGCTTTTTTCAAACACGCGGCGCAGCAGCATGATCATTTCTCCGATCACCAACTCGGCAACACTGCGGGTGTTGCTGTACGGCGCATTGAACACCGGCACGCCGCGCCGCCGCGCGATGTTCAAATTCACTTGATCGGTGCCGATGCAGTAACAGCCGACAGCCCACAAGCGCCGCGCCGCCAGCAGCACGCGCTCGGTGACGCGCGTCTTCGAGCGGATACCCAGCAAATGCACCGTCTCGATTTTTCGGCACAACTCGTCTTCGTTGGGGCTGGATGGCAAAGTTTCAAGGTGAAAAGATTCTTGCTGAAAACGCGCCGCCGCCGCAGGGTGAATATTTTCCAGCAGCAGCACGCGAATTTTGTCCTTCGGATATGAGGTTTTCGGCATGCCTTTCAAAAGTGTTCGCAAGCGTTGTACCGGTTCCATGGAATTTTTTCAAATGATCTGATGTTGGCGAAATTGCGTGATTTGTTCATCTGGCATTTGCAACCACTCACGTAAAATCTCCTCCGTATGTTGCCCCAACAAGGGCGGTGGCGATTGAATGCGCGCCGGCGTCGCGGAAAATTTTGGCACCGGGCCGAGAATTTTGAGCGGTGCACCGCTGGAATGCATGAGGTCGACGATCATGTTGCGCGCCGCCACTTGCGGTTCGGCCAACGCTTGCGCGACGGTGTTGATCGGGCCGGCGGGAATCCCGGCGGCGGTGAGTTGGGCGACCCACTCGGCGGCGGTACTTTTAAAAAAAACTTTTTGCAAAAGGTTAACCAGAAGATCGCGATTTTTTATACGATTTGCATTTGTTTGAAACCGGGCATCGCCGGCGAGTTCCGTCAATTCAAGCTGTTCACATAATTTTTGAAACTGACCGTCGTTACCGACCCCCAAGGCCAGATGCCCATCGGCAGTTTTGAAAGTTTGATAGGGCACAATATTCGGATGCGAATTGCCATATCGTTGGGGCGGTTCGCCGGTGACGAGATAATTCATCGCAACGTTGGCGAGCCACGAAATTTGCGCATCGAACAATGCGATGTCGATGAACTGCGCCTCGCCGGTGCGTTCACGATGAAACAGCGCCGCGAGGATCGCATTGTGCGTGTACAGGCCGGTGACGATATCGGCAACCGCAACCCCGGCTTTGCAAGGCTCACCGTCGGGTTCGCCGGTGATGCTCATCAAACCACCCTGCGCTTGAATGATAAAATCATAACCCGGCCGCGGAGCCAGCGGGCCAGTTTGTCCGTAACCAGTGATGGCGCAATAAATCAAACGCGGATTGAGTTCGCGCAGACTCGCATAACCGAGTCCCCATTTTGCCATCGCGCCGACTTTGAAATTTTCCACCAACACATCGCAATGCTTGGCCAGTTGTTGAATAAGGCCGCGGCCAGCTTCCGTTTGTAAATTGATGGTGACGCTTTTTTTATTGCGATTGCACGAGAGATAATACGCCGACTCGCCATGAAACCACGGCGGCCCCCATTGCCGCGTGTCATCGCCTTTGCCGGGCTGCTCAATTTTGATTACTTCCGCGCCGAGATCGCCGAGCAACTGCGTGCAAAATGGCCCGGCCAAAATGCGGGAAAGATCGAGAATGCGAATGCCGGCCAGACAGCCGGTATTTTGGGGTTTCATAGCGCTATATATTTGACACGGCGTTGAATTTTTTGAATGATTCGGATGCGTTGCTGTTTAAAAAATGCAATAAATCTTACTATTTTTTGCAGCCAAAGTCAAATGATAATAAGTTGCGCTTGATTTTTTGCGAAAAGCACCCTATTATGTAAATATGTCAGGACGATTTACCCAAATATTGCCGTCGTTTTTCTTGCCAATTGTTTTCTGCGCCAGCATGGGCGCGGCGCAACAATTTCCCTCGTCGAGCTATTCCAAAATTCTTTTCTCCCGCGCCGCCACGTTAAAGAAAACTTGGGAGAAGAATTTCGTTTCGCCGCAGGCAGGGCATGCAGTGGCGCATTTTCAAATCAGCAGCGACACCGATTGGGAAAACGCGAAGAATCCGGCGACGCTTCTGGAAGCCACGGTGGATGAACGGCTGGCCTCGCATATAGTGACGTTTATGGGGCGGGTGAACGGCGGGCACATTTATTCGATTCATCTGGGTTTTCTCAACGCCGGCCACCATGAACTGGCGCTGCAACGGGTGGACTCTTCTCATGCGGCGATTAAACTCCACAATGTTCGCCTCGATGTTTATTCAGCCAATCATCCCTTTTATAACGTGCTTGTGCATGCGCCGGTTATTTTTGGCCGCCATCCTGACATGCGTACTTCTGATGTGCCGTTGCTCATGGCCTACGAAAAGAATAGCCCGCATGTGCCGGGGGAAATAAAATACACGGTGTATTTCAGCAATGAAAATGGCGGCACGCCGCCGCCAGGCTTGCTGCATTTGTGGGGGCGCTACACAGACATTGAATGGGCTTATCGCGTGGAATTAGACGCTGCGCATAAACGGCAACGAGCCTTTTTTCAGGGCCGTGACCATCAGGAGTTTCCCTATCTCGGCAGTTTTGAAAATTCGCAGCCGGCGCTGCAAGTGGCGACGGCGAACAACATGTTTTCCGACTCGCTGACCACCAAGCTGCGTTTCGCGTTGCCGCCATTTTATGAAATGCCGGCGAACGGCTTGCGCGAAAGCGTGATGCTGGACGCCCCGTGGACGTGGCGGGTGAGTGCGAAAGAGGCGCGCCGCGAACAACGGTTGAACTCAAATTCGACCGACTCCACGCGGATTGCCGATTTGCAGCGCTACCTGTATATTCAATTTATTGCCGAGCCGGAAATAGCCGGGGTGAAAGCAGGCGGCTATTTTAAAATTAAATACAAAAACGATCCAAACGAATATACCTCGAATTTGGGAAGCCCTAGTCTCATTATTCGTGGTGACAAAAAAATTGTGCGCCAAACAGCAGTACCACTTCCTATGCACTACGCAACGGATGATTTAGAGCGGCTCGAATTTATTGCCGACACCAACGGCGGCGGGCTGGTCTTCAAAAATGTTTTGCGGCTCTTTTCGCTGGACGAGAATGATTTCTGGCGCGAATGGAAACACAATTGGCGCGGCTCGTTGCGATTGGCTGCGGGCCAAAACGTTGTGCTATTTGGCCAACCGTAAAAGTTTTTCTAACCTAACAAACGTTCCCTCCAAACCGCACTCCGGCGATTTGTTTGTATTCAAATTTGGTATCTATCCAGCTCATGTTTCAAGATTTGGCAAACGGATTGAGCGGATTAAGCAGATAATGCCCCCAAAGAGTTTTTAAAATCTGTTTTATCTGCTAAAGCCGCTGACTAAAATCATAACTGCATAGTTACCAAATTTGAACGAAACTTGCTTTTTTAGTACTGTATACAAAAGTCACCCTTTTTGAACAACGATGTTATTTTTTTAGATAATTTTGGTGAACATAATGAATCTTATTGATCCATCCGGTCAACTTTTTTTTTGTTTCCAATTCTCTTTAGATAAAAGCACTTGGATGCTGCACAAAAGTTCATTATATTTAGCTGAGGTTGCACCGAAGTTAATTAAGAATATGTAGCGGCATTTTGCATGGCATTGCAAATGAACTTCTTTGAGGATTAATTTATGAGGCAAACGAGGGGTTGGATACTATTAAGTTTGTTGATCGTTTATTGCAGCGGATGCAATAAACCGGAAAAACCGGTTGCCACCAAAACCATTGGCGTGTCGCTGCTGACCCGCACACATCAATTTTATAGAGATTTGGAAGAAGGACTGAACACCGCCGCGCAGCAACAGGGGTATAAATTGAACCTGGTGACGGGCGAATGGGATATTGGCCGGCAAATTAGCCAGATCGAAGATTTTGTCACGCAGAACGTCGACGCGATCATCGTTTGTCCGGTGGATTCGCGCGGCATCGGCAAAGGCATCAAAACCGCCAATGCCGCGGGCATTCCGGTATTTACGGCAGATATTGCCGCGCTGGAAGGCGAGGTGGTTTGCCACATCGCTTCGGATAATATCGCTGGCGGCAAATTGGCGGGCGATTATCTGGCCAAGTTGCTCAACGGCAAAGGCCAAGTGGCGATTATCAATCAGCCCATTGTAACTTCGACATTGGATCGCGTGCAAGGTTTTCGGGAGGCCCTCGCGGCATATCCTGAAATTAAAATTGTAAAGGACGTGAACGGCGACGGCGTGCGTGATCGCGCCTTGCAAGCGACTGCCGATGTTTTACAGGCCGAACCTGAGCTTAATGCCATTTTTGCGATTAACGATGATTCGGCTTTGGGCGCGCTGGATGCAGTGGAAGATTTTAATCGCAGTAACGTGTTGATCATTGGCTACGACGGCACGCCGCAAGCCTGCGACGCGATTCGGAGCGATCGCGCGCTGAAGGCGGATGTCGTGCAGTATCCGCGCCAGATTGGCGAGCAAACCATTACGATGATCGCACAACATTTTCGTGGTGAAAAAACGCCGCCGGTTCTCCCTGTGGCCGTCGGCATCGTGGATAAAACATCTCTTCAGGAGGCAAAATAGTGACAGGTCGTCATGCAGTATGGCAGGGAAAGGTGAGTGAATGGAAAAAAGGAAAAGAGAAAAAAGCCAACAGCAAAATGCAAATGGTGGTTTGCACTGCGCTGGTTTTGCTATTTATCAACAGTGCCTTGGCACAGAAACAAGATTTTATTAAAGAATGGTTGATTCTCGGCGCGTTTCCGGCGCGGGATAACAACGCGTTGCTGACGGATGTGATCGGCGGCGAAGCGACAGTGCGGCCTCACGGTGGCTTAACAACGGCGGAAAAGGTTTGGCGGCATTATCCGGCCGGCGCGGCGGAATTGAATTTTCTCAGCCCGGTGTTGGATTTGTCGCCCATCGAGCGGGCTGTGGCGTATGCGCATGTTTACGTGCAAAGCGCGCGCGTGGACACGGTGCAATTGCTCGCGGGCGGCGACGAACAACTGGCGATCTGGGTGAACGGCCAACTCGCGCATCAACGCCTCGCGCGGCGGGATTTTTATTTTGATGATGACACTGTGCAAATGGCGCTGCAAAAAGGTTGGAACAGCGTTCTCTTCAAGGTTGTGAATCAACTTGGCGAATGGGCGTTATCGGCGCGATTGGTAGGCGGTGAAAATTTGATGGTGCAGGCCGAAACGCCGGAACGGCTCACGCTGATTGCGCGCGCGGAGCCGGAAGGCATTCGCTTGCGCCCGTTGGAGTTGGCGGATGATTTAATTTTCAGCCGCGATAATATTCCGTTGCTCGCCCTGCAAACGGTTCTCACCAATCCGCAACAACAAGCGCTCGGTGACTGCGAAGCGCGATTCTTTGCGCCCGCCGGGGCGGGAGCGCGCCCCAAAAGCCGCAGCTTGCTTTCCGAAGAGAGCCGCAACGCACGCAGCGGCAAACAAATTGGCCGCGAACAGAAATTTGCATTGCATGCCGGCGAGTTGAAACCGTTGTATTATCGCGTGCCGCTGGCAACAGTGGTGGCCGCCTTTCAAGCCGCGGGCACGTGGCAAATGCGTTTGCAACTGGGCGATTATGAAGTGCGGCGCAATGTGCCGCTGCGTTACGATAGCCGTTTGTTGGGCCGCATTTTCGGAACGTACACGGTGGAAGGCCTTGACACCTTGGCGGCGAACGGCAGTTTAGAAATTCAACGCGTGCTGTATTTGCCCAAAGAATGGGCAGGTTTTCCGGTTTCGCTGGCGGTTGATCTTGGCAACGCTGAAGGCACGGTTTCGATTAACGGCAAAGAAGTGCGTTACAAATTTCGCGGCGAATCCGGCGACTTGCCGCTTACCACCAGCGCCGACGCCGGCGCGCGTTATGAAGTGCGCATTCATTCATCGCGCCTGGATTCGGCGGTGACGAAGGCAGTTTTGCCGCGGCTCTACCTCACTGTCGAGCATTTGGATTTGCGCCGTTATTCGATGAATGCCGCGCTGCTGCAACAATATAATCGCGGCGAGCGCACGGCGGAACAGGAGGCGTTGGAAGAAAAAATGTGGGAGGCGATGAAAGACGGCAAGCCGCAAGCGCTGAATGCCTTAATTGCTGACGCGCAAAGCCATTTGCCGAAACTTCCCGAGGCCGCGGCGAAATTGCCGGATGTGACCCTCGTCGGCACTTCGCAAATCACCACCGCGTGGTTGCAGCGCTATCCGGAAACGATTGATCTTACCCGCAGCGCCTTTGCGCAAGCGCTGCGCCATTTGGAGAAATACCCCGACTTTTATTTTGCGCACGGGCAGGCCTTGCCGTATTGGTGGATCGAGCAGAACGATCCGGCGTTGTTCGCGTCGATTCAACAAGCGGTGCGCAACGGCCGCTGGGAGATTCTCGGCGGCACGTGGACGGAAGGCGATATGGCGCTGGCCTCCGGCGAGGCACAGGCGCGGCAGTTTCTCTACGGCAAACGCTATTTGAAAGAAAAATTTGGCGTCGATATTAAAACGGCCTGGATGCCGGAAACGGCAAGTTTGGCGTGGAGCGCGCCGCAAATCTTCAAAAAAAGCGGCATCACGAGTTTCGTTTTTTATCAGCCCGAAGAAACAATGCGTCTCTTTGAGTGGGAAGGCCTTGACGGCAGCCGGGTGCTGGGTTATCGGCCGCCGGATCAGCTTGACTCACGGCTCACCAAAGACGTGCGCCGCGCGGCATCGCAAGCGCGGCGGGAATATAACTGGCCGCAGGCGTTGCGGGTTTTTGGCGTGGGGGCGCAAAGCGGCGGCCCGACGGGTTTTGATATTCGACTCGCCGAAGATCTCGCAGCTCGACCGATGACGCCCACGGTACGCATGTCTCGCGCGGATCGTTTCTTTAATGAATTGAGTTCGCGTCCGCCCAGCTTGACGGTGCATCGTGACGAAATTGCTGCAAATCATGCCGGTGCGTGGACGAGCCAGGCATTGCACAAATGGCAGAATCGGCAAAGTGAGATGTTGTTGCCGGCGGCGGAGGCATTTGCGCTTTTTGCGCAACCTTATGGCGGCACGTATGCACAAGCTGAGTTTGCCGCGCAATGGCGGAACGTGCTGTTCAATCAAACGCACGCTTATTTGAACGGCATGGGTGTCGCCGCAAATTATGAATACACGCAGCGTTCGTATCGCAACGTTATTGAAACCGCCAAAGCCGCGTTGGATAAAGCGATGACGCGCATTGAAACGGCGCTCAATAGCCAGTCGCCCAACAAAGCCGAAATTCCCGTGATCGTCTATAACGCGTTGGGTTGGCCGCGAACCGATGCGGTGGAAATTGAAGTCACGGTGCCGTATGAACCGCAGCAGACAAAGAGCAAAAAACAAAAGGCAAAAGGCAAAACGGGCGAAGAACAAAATCAAGGCGACGTGAAGCCGTCGCCTTATTTTCGCGAGGCGACTGGAAAGAAATTGCTGGCGCAAATTCTCCAGCAGGATTCGACGGCACAGGGGATGCGGTATCAAATGCTTTTCCTGCCTGAAGAGGTGCCGGCATTTGGATACAAAACCTATTGGCTGGAGTGGCGAAGCGAGGCGCCGAATCTCACAGGGCGCGCGCGCATCGACGTCGATAGCTTGACCATGAGTAACAGTCTGTACAGCCTCAAGATTGATCCCGAGCGCGGCGGTCTGACGCATTGGGTTGATTACCAAAGCAATCGCGAGTGGATGGATAATAAACCGAGCGGTTTGCAAATTCTCGGCGAAAAAGGCGGCGAGCAATCGGCGCTGAATATTAACTATGATGGCAGCAGTGACCGCCTCAAATTAAGCGAGCCGCCCATTGTGTTGGAAACCGGTCCGTTGCGCGCGCGTTTACTGACGAAATATTCCTACGGTAATTCGCAATTTGCGCAGGAGTATATCGTTTATGCCACTTTGGCTCGTGTCGAGATGCGCTATAAAATCAATTGGCACGAACGCAATAAAACCTTAAAAGTCGTTTATCCGTTTCACCTCTTCGACGGCAATGTGATGACGGAAATTCCCTTTGCCGCATTGGAGCGCCCAGCCAATGGCGCAGAGCTGTTGACGCAGAAATGGCTCGATCTTTCCAATGATAAACTCGGCGTGACGATTGCCAACGATGCGAAGCATGGCGCCGCGGTTGAAGACGGGGTCGTGCGTATTACCGCCTTGCGTGCGCCAGATTCGCCCGACGCGAAAGCTGATGAGGGCGAGCATCATTTCGCGTTGGCGCTCAACACCCACAACGGCGATTGGAAAACCGGCGGCGCGGTGCAAAGCGGCTATAATTTTAATTCGCCGCTAATGGCGCGCGTCGTTCAACAACAAAATGGCGCCTTGCCGCCCACGCACAGCTTTTTCAATGTCGAGCCGGCGCGGGTCGTGGTCTCGGCGCTCAAAAAAGCCGAGGACGATGAAAATTGGACGCTGCGAATTTATGAAAGCACCGGCCAGCCGGCGACGGCAACCATCACCTTGCCGTTTGCGGCACGGCTGGTGAGCGAAGTGAATTTGATTGAATGGAATGCCAAACCGTTGCCATTGACGGGGCAAAAAGTAACGGTGAATTTAGGCGCATGGGAAGTGAAAACGCTGAAGATTAGTCAGTAACGTCAACGCTTTTACTCTTTCTCCTACTCGTACTCGTTTTTTAGAGCTACTCAAAGCGAGTAAGAGTAGGATGATGAGTAAGATGACGAGTACGAGAAACTCTTAAAGCCAAAGTGCCCGAAAGCACCGAGAATCTTCTTTTTCTTAAACGCCTTTCCAAGCGCTACCCCGGCGTTGTTGCGTTGGATGAGGTGAGTTTTGAACTGCGCCGCGGCGAAGTGCATTGCCTCGTTGGCGAGAACGGCGCGGGCAAATCGACGTTGATCAAAGTGCTGGCCGGCGCAGAGAAGCCGGACGCCGGTGAGATTTGGGTGAATGGCGAACCGCGGCATTTCGCGAATCCGGCGGCGGCGATGGCGGCGGGCATCGGCGTAATTTATCAGGATTTCAAACTTGTGCCGGCGCTTTCGGTCGCTGAAAATATTTTACTCGGCCAGCAGCCGCGCCGCAGTAATGGCAAATCACCGTTCATCGATTGGAAAAAATTGCGTGCCGAGGCCGAAGCGCTACTGGCGCAACTCGGCGTTGATTTGCCGTTGCAATTACCCGTGTCGCGGCTCAGCGTCGCGCAGCGGCAAATGGTGGAAATTGCGAAAGCGCTGCATCATCGCGCGCGTATTATCGCGATGGACGAACCTTCCGCGACGCTGACGGATAAAGAGTTGGAGCATTTGTTCTTGCTCATTCGGCGCCTCACGACGGATGGCGTTGGTATCATTTATATTTCGCATCGCCTCGAAGAAATTTTTGAAATTGGCAACCGCCTTACTGTCCTGCGGGATGGCAAGCAGGTGACGACGACGGAAGTGGCGAGTACAACTCGTCAACAACTGGTGCAATGGATGGTTGGCCGCGAACTAAAAGATGAAACAATTTCGGCTCGCCCAAAACCGCCGTCGCGCCCGGAAGTTTTGCGGGTGGAAAATCTCGGCCGTGATTGGGTACACGGCGTTAATTTCAGCGTCAATGCCGGAGAGATTTTTGGTTTCGCCGGCCTTGTCGGCTCGGGCCGGACGGAAGTGGCGCGGATGATTTTTGGGGCCGATCGCAAACAAACTGGGAAAATTTTTCTCGACGGTCAGGTGATCAACCCACGTTCGCCGGCGGAAGCAATCCGTCTCGGCATCGGCCTGTTGACGGAGGATCGGAATCAACAAGGCCTGATCATGGGGTTGAGCGTGCAGGAAAACATCGTGCTGAGCAGCTACGACCAACTGCGCGGCGGTTGGAAAATCAATTGGCAGCGCGTAAAAGAAATTTCGCAGGCGCATGTCGAGCGCCTCAGCATTCGCACGCCGTCGCTGGCGCAAAAAGTGGCTAATCTCAGCGGCGGTAATCGCCAGAAAGTCGTGTTGGCGCGCTGGCTGACCACAAACTGCCGTGTGCTGATTTTCGACGAGCCGACGTGGGGCGTCGATGTCGGCGTCAAACGCGAGATTCACCAATTGATTCGTAACCTCGCCGCCGAAGGCCGCGCCATCATCGTCATCTCCTCAGATTTGCCGGAAGTGATGAGTCTCGCTGATCGCCTCGGGGTGATGTGGGAAGGGCAATTAGTTGGCACTCTCGCGCGCGAGGAGGCAACGCAGGAACGAGTCATGCATCTGGCGACAGGGTACGCGGTGGCCTCATAATTCAAAAGCAGGAAGTAAGATGACGAAAAACAGTCGATTTTATAATGTAATGGCTGAAGTGCTTCTACATGAGTGATAATATGATAATACAGCATAGTACTGTCAGGTGAAGTTGTTACAATTAATATCACGCCAAAGGGATAAATGGAAATGGAAAGCCAAAATTTAAAACTTATCCTATTATTATTAGTCGTAGCTTACTTTCATCCAAGTTGTGAGAAAATAGAAGACAAACCCACTGAGCCGCAGATTAAACAGGCGGTTAACGAATGGCTTAAAAAGGGTATTCCGCTGGAGCTTGTTCAAAACCAAAAGTATAATGGTCAAAACCCATGGTCAGCGATAGAAGAAAGTTTGACCTCATTCAGAATTAAAAATTTTGGAATAAAACAAAAAGATATTCTTTCGAGCAATCCATATTGGATGATTAAAGTTTATATAGAAGGTACTTGCATTCTGCGTTACATTAGAAGTCTCGGTTCAGATGAACCACTGTTTTACGAGAAAAATGGCACTTTTCAAGGGGAATGGGAATTCAGAGTGAATCAAGATGACTATGGAAAATGGATTGTATCGTAAAATTACAATGTTGGTTATTAAATTCTGTATTACTGGACACCAACATTATTGCATTATTAAACAGGCTGATTTCGTATTCGAATTTTTTATACACTTGCTGAAAAAGTCGGAAAGATCGCGCGTTAACCCTGTTTAGCCGAACCGAGGTGAATAAAATTGTGTTAGTGAAATTGCGTAACCAAAATATGTGTCATCGCGTCGCCTTATGAACGTTGAGTATAAACCAATAATGATATGATCAAATTTCGAGGGAGTGAGTGAACCAACCAGCCGCGCAACAAATTCGGCTAACCTCGTCTGAACGAGCAGACCTCAATTTGTCTGCGACAGCGCCAAGAAATTTGGACATGCGGCCATACTTGCAGCATGTCCAAGAGTACGGCATCTTCGTTGTTTTCATTATCGAATTTCTATTCTTTGCCCTGACTTCTGAACACTTCCTCACGCCCGCGAACCTGATCAATGTCACGCTCCAGACTTCCATCATCGCGATCATTGCGGTCGGCATGACTTTCGTTATCCTCACGGCGGGCATTGATTTGTCTGTCGGCAGTTTGGTGGCCTTAACCGGCGTGATTGCGGCGTGGATTTTAAAATTTAATTTGCCGCCGGCAATGGGGTTGGGTTTGGCCATCATGGGGGGAGTGCTCGCCGGCGTTCTTTCTGGAGCGCTCGCCGGGTTTTTTATCACAACTTTTCGCGTGACGCCGTTCATCACCACGCTGGCGTTGATGACGATCTGGCGCGGCCTCGCGTACATTTGGGCCGAAGGCCGCCCCATTTGGGGCTTGCCGCCGATTTTTGATGCGCTCGGCAGCGCCCGTATTTTTGAAATTCCGTTCCCGAGCCTCGTGATGCTGGCCGTTTACCTTCTCGCCTGGTTCACCTTGCAGCATACGAAATTCGGGCGCAATGTTTACGCGGTCGGCGGCAATGCCGAAGCCGCGCGATTGGCTGGTATCGCCACGCGCAAGACTTTGTTATTCGTTTATATCATCTGCGGCGCGCTCGCCTCTTTGAGCGGCATCCTGCTCGCTTCGCGCATGTCAAGTGGGCAGCCGAATGCGGGGCAGATGTACGAACTTGACGTGATCGCGGCTGTCGTCGTGGGTGGCACCAGTCTGTTCGGTGGGCGCGGTTCCGTTGTGGGCACCTTCATTGGTGCCATGCTCATCGGCGTGCTGCGCAACGGGCTTAATCTCACCGGCGTCGGCAGCTATGTGCAGCAAGTCGTTTTAGGTGTCGTTATTTTACTTGCGGTTTTGTTGGACCAACTAAAAAAACGCGAGATTTGAGTTAAATATTCTAATGAACCCATACAGCGATGAGAACCAACGCATAAAAGTTTTTCGCTGCGGTTCCCATTTCGTTGCAAATTATCAGTGCAGTCATTTTCGTTGACGCGAGGGAGAAATGTCACGTATACCGCCATTTGGGCCAGTTGATTATCAACCAAAGGAAGCCCAGGTTATGTCCAAAACGATTCGCCATCGACTACACGTCGTTTCCCATACCCATTGGGATCGCGAGTGGTACAGCCCTTTTCAACAATTCCGCCAGCGCTTGGTGCGTCTCGTCGATCGTTTGCTGGATTTAATGGAGCGCAATGCCGAATACCGTTATTTTGTGCTCGACGGCCAATCAATTGTGCTGGAAGATTATTTCGCGATTCGGCCGGAAAATCGCGAGCGATTCCGCGCTTTGGTGCAAGCCGGGCGCATCGAAACCGGCCCGTGGTATGTTTTGCCCGACGAGTTTCTGGTCAGTGCCGAAGCGCTCATTCGCAATTTGCAAATCGGCCACCGCGTAGCGAGCGAACACGGCGGCGTGATGAAAGTCGGTTACATGCCGGACTCGTTTGGGCATATCGCGCAAATGCCGCAATTGCTGCGCGGCTGCAATATCGACAATTTTGTTTTTTCGCGCGGCCTCGGCGATGAAGAAGAACGCCTCGGCACCGAATTCTTGTGGGTCGCGCCGGACGGCAATCGCGTGTTGGCCATCTATCAAATCAACGGCTATTGCAACGGCACCGAGCTTGGTTTTGAAGGCGTTGGCGAACATACCGGTGAGACGCCGCGTTTGGACGTGTTCCTGGATCGTTTGTATCAAGAGATCAACAAAATTGGCCAAGCCGCCAAACCCGCGAGCGACGGCAGCAAACACATTCTCATCAATAACGGCTGCGATCATCTCGAGCCGCAGCCGGAGTTGCCGAAAATGTTGAACTACGCCAATTCCGTGCTCAAAGATAGCGCCCTCGAGCACACGACGTTTTCGCGTTTCATCGCCACACTGCGGCGCTCCGGCCTGTCGTTCCCGAATCACTCCGGCGAGTTGCACGGCAGCAAACGCCAGTACGTTCTTTCGGGCGTCTTCTCGGCGCGCGTTTATTTGAAACAACAGAACGATGCCTGCGAAATGTTGCTCGCCAATCTCGCCGAGCCGTTGGCCACGCTCGCGTGGTTGCGCGCCGGCGCCAATCATGGCTCCGGATTTTTAAATCAGGCCTGGAAAAAGCTGCTGCAAAATCATCCGCATGATTCGATTTGCGGCTGCAGCATTGATGCGGTGCATCGCGAAATGTTGGGCCGTTTCGATGAAGCTCGCCAGATCGGCGAAAATGTAGTCGATGCGGCGCTCGAGAGCTTGGCGCAACGCGTGCGGCGTTTCAGCGCCTCGCCAGAAACGCCGAGTTTTATCGTTGCCAATCCCGCGGCCGCCCCGCGCCGCGAGGTGATGCGGGCGTTGGTGCTGTTGCCGCCGGGACGTCTGCCCAAAACGCTGGCAGTTTGCGACAGCAACAGCCAACCGTTGCCCACCCACGTGATTCGTTCGTGGCCCATCGCTTCGCGCGAAGATTATCATTTGCCGGAAGCCTTTGCCAAACTCGGCCAAACGCTGGGACAGCATCCGCTCACCTTTGCCAGCAAGCGCGCGCATCTGCTGCAGGATCGCACGAATTTTCATCTCGACGCAGCCAAAGAAGGAACGCCGTGGCAGGTGGCCGAAGTTGAATTTCTCACCCCGGAACTGGCGCCGGTGAGTTACCGGACTTTTTCCGTGCGACCGGTTGAAGCGGAGAAGGCGAAGGCCGTCGAGGCCACCGAAGCCGTGCGCGTGAAAGGCAATGTTGTGGAGAATGCGTTTATTCGGGTCAAATTTTTCCCGGATGGCAGTTTTGAGTTGTTGGACAAAATCAGCAAGCGCCTACATCAACGCTGCAATGTTTTTGAAGACACCGAAGACGTCGGCGATGAGTACGATTATTCTCCGGCGCCCAAGAGTCAGACGGTTTGGAGCCGGGGCCGCAAAGGCAAGCTGCGCGTTGTGCAGCAATCGGATTTGGCCGCGGAAATCGAAGTGACGCTGAATCTGCCGCTACCGGCGGAGTTTGATCGCAGCGCCAAACCCAAAGGCGGCCGCAGCAAGAAGTTGGTGCAATGTCCGCTCGAAATCCGTTTCACCATCACGGCGGCCACGCCGTATGTGGCGGTGCGCACAACGTTTCAAAATTTGGTGCGCGATCATCGCCTGCGGGTGCATTGCCACGCGCCGCTGGCAACGAACAATTCGCTGGCGGGCCAACAGTTTTATGTGATCGAGCGCCCGCTGAAAAAACCTGCCGGCAAAAATTGGCTGCAGCCGCCAAGCCCGACCGAGCCAATGCAGCATTTCTGTGCCGTCGAAGATCGCAAGAGTGGACTTGCGCTGCTTACGCAAGGTTTGTATGAATACGAAGCCAACCGCGCCGGGAAAGACACCTCGCTCATTCTCACTTTGCTGCGCGCCGTCGGTTGGCTGTCGCGGAATGATTTGGCCACACGCCCGAAACACGCCGGCCCGGCTTTTCCAACGCCGGAAGCGCAATGTCAAGGCCCGCAGGTTTTTGAATATGCGATTATGCCGTATTCCGGCAATTGGGAGAAAGCAAATGTGCCCACTTGGGCGCAGCGTTTCCGCGTGCCGCTGTTGGAAAAAGTCTGCCGCGGCGCCAGCCCGACTGGCAGCACTTTACCGGCGGATTTTTCCTTGTTCCGCGCCGAACCGGATTCACTCGTCATCACCGCCGTGAAAAAATGCGACGCGCGCGACACGGTTCTCGTTCGCCTCTACAATGCCTCTTCCCAACGCGTGCGCGGCAAACTGCACTGGGGTATGCCCGTGTCGCACGCATGGAAAGTCAATTTGCTCGAAGAACGCTCGGAAGAAATTACCGTCTTCTCCAACTCGCGCGTCGATCTCGACTGCCCAGCGTGGCGCATTACGACGGTGGAGTTGGAGATGAGTAAGAGTTCGTTGGGAGCGTAGGGTTGTTGAAATGGTTGCTTCTGAATTCTGCAAGAGTTTACTTGATGTACTTTTAAAAAATTGACAATGACAGTGATGATGCTAATCCTGGTTAATTCATCTTTGTTAAGTAGTGCATAAAGGGTCTAAATTCGTATCTTGAACAAAAATCTCAAAGCTTTCTCATTTTTACCGTCTGCCTTCCCATTCAATCTGTAGCTAAAGACACGTTTGTCGGTAAAGAAAATACTTCGATTGCTAAAGATGCCCTTGACGATTGCGTTCAAGCACGGCGGCAAAGAAACCATCCGTGCCCTGTTGGTGGGGAAAAAGCCGCAGCACGTTTCCAGCGGTGAGGTGCCCCAGTTGATAGCGTTGCAAAATCGTCGCGGCTTCGTGCGGGTGAAAGTCTGCGTGGGAGGATAAAAATGACTGCATCACCTCCTCATTTTCTTCGGCGAGCAAACTGCACGTGGCATACACCAAACGCCCGCCGGTTTTGAGCAACGGCGTGTAGTGGGCGACAATCTGTTTTTGTTTGATCGCCATCTCCTGCACCATTGCCGCCGAAATTTTCCATTTCGCATCGGGATTGCGGCGCAACGCCCCGGCGCCGGTGCACGGCGCATCTATTAAAATCGCATCCATCGTCCCGAGCAGAGCGGGCGGAAATTCATCTTGTTGCAAAAGCTGCACGCGAATGTTGTGAATGCCGCAACGGCGCGCGCGCTGGCGCAAATTTTCCAAGCGGCGCGGCACGACGTCGAACGCCCAAACCTCACCGCGATTTTTCATCAGCGCCGCGAGGTGCAGCGTCTTGCCGCCGCCCCCGGCGCAAACATCGGCCACCCGCCAGTTCGGTTTGGGGTCAACCAAAAGCGAAATAATTTGGCTGCCTTCATCCTGCAATTCAAACCAGCCTTCTTTAAACAGATCAAGCCCAAAAAGATTAGCGCGCTTTTTTAAATGAATGCCGTCGGGCGAGAGTGCCGTCGGCGTGCATGCGTACCCGCGCTTGTTCAATTCCAGCAAACAAGCGTCGCGCGTCGTTTTTAAAGCATTCACGCGAATCGTCAATGGAGGCGGTTGATTCAGCGACTCCAACAATTTTTCAGTTTCATTTTCGCCAAGTTGTTTTTGCAATTTTTCTACTAGCCAATCTGGAAAGGAAGTCCGCAGCCCGAGATTTTGCTGCTCGACGGCGGTTAGTTCTGCAGCCGCGAGAGCGACGCTGTGTGCAGAAGAAATCGGCAAAACGTAAGCATACAACGCTTCAGCAGAAATTTTTTCCAGGTGGAGTTTATAAGCGGCAAAAAGCCAGGCCGGATCACGCGTCGCCTCGGAATTTACTTGGGCAATATAAAATTGCAAACGCCGCTGATGCCGCAGAATCGCATAAACACTTTCCGCCAATTCGCGGCGATCATGCGAGCCGAGATAGCGGCGCTGCCGAAAGAATGTATCGATCAAATGATCTGCCGGATGCGAATTCTTTTGTAAAATTTCGATCAACTCCATCGCGTGACCGGCGAGAGATGACGGTTGCATGCAAACGCTCCATAAAAATGATAGGCGAAGCCGGACTTGCGCGCGGCGATTTTTCTAATTTAGCAATAACCCGCCGCGCCAGTCTGACTGCACTTCTTCCAGCGTACATCATTTTCTGATGCAAGTCAAGGGTTTTCTAAAAATCAACCTTGACTTTACAAAACGCTTTGGATAGATTCAAGCATAAACAAAATAGGATGGTGAGGCTGAACAATGGAAATTTCTCGAGATGAGCGTCGTTTATTGTGGGCGGCAGAATCGACAGTAGCAAGTTTTTTTATTTTTATGCTCATTTTGGTTGCGCCCGTTTTTTCATCTCCGCAAGATGCCGGTGGCATTTATCTGCGGGCCAATCAAATTGGTTATTTGCCGGGAGACAACAAAATTGCCCTGGCATTTTCGCAGACGCCTGTTGGAACAAAACAATTTGAGGTTATCGATGCAGCCTCCAACCGGCGGGTTTGGGGACCGCTAAAACTGGGCGCCAATGCCGGCAAGTGGGGAAATTTTGCCTATCACTACCGGCTTGATTTTAGCGCTTTTAAACAAACCGGCCGGTTCAAATTGCGTGTCGTGGGAACGCGTTTCGAGTCGCTTCCTTTCAATATTGGCCCCGAAGCTTATCAAGCGACTCACGAAGACTTGCTCGCCTATCTGCGCCAGCAACGCTGCGGTTACAATCCTTTTCTTGATATCGTTTGCCACAAAAAAGATGGGCGCTCGGCTTATGGCCCGATGCCAGATAGCACCTATCTCGACGTGAGCGGCGGCTGGCACGATGCCGGCGATTACTTGCGCTATTTGCTGACGTCGAGCAATGCCACCGCGCGGCTGTTGTTTTCTTTTTGCGAGAATCGCGGCAAGTTTCACGATGGGTTCAATGCGCTCGGGCAAAAAGGCGCGAACGGCATTCCGGATATTCTGGATGAGGCGAAGTGGGGGCTTGATTGGATGTTGAAGATGCATCCGGCGCCGGATCAGCTCTTTCATCAAGTCGGTGATGATCGCGATCACACGGGTTGGGAATTGCCGCAGGAAGATGTTTCGGATTACGGTTGGGGCCCGGGCAGTTATCGCGTCGCGTATTATGCCAACGGCAAACCACAGGGATTGGGGAAATTTAAAAATACTTCAACCGGCATGGCCAATCTTGCAGGCCGTTACGCCGCCGCAATGGCAATGGCAGCGCAAATTTGGAAGAATGACTTACATGACAATAATTTTGCGGAGAGATGTTTGGAGGCGGCGACAGAAGTATATGCGCTGGGCAAAAAACAACCCGGTTGTCAGGAAGGCACGCCCTGTCGCGCGCCGTATCGTTATTATGAAATCACTTGGGCCGACGACATGGAATGGGGCGCGGCGGAACTCTTTCGCGCAACCGGTGAGAAAAAGTATCTTAACGAGGCCAAAATTTTTGCGCGGCAAATTGGCGCAACCTCATGGATGGGCGCTGACAGTGCGCGGCATTACGAGTTTTATCCGTTTGCGAATCTCGGCCATTACGCGTTAGCTTCACTCGTTGATCGCGCGTTTCAAGATACGCTGGCCGGTTACTATCGCGAGAGTTTGGAGAAAATGCAAGTCCGCGCCAATCAAAATCCGTATCGGATCGCCGTGCCCTTTATTTGGTGCTCCAACAATCTCGTGGTGAATTTTATCACGCACGGCTTGCTCTATGAAAAAATGACGGAAGATTTGCGCTATCATGAAATGATTCTGGCGCATCGCGATTGGCTGCTGGGAAGAAATCCGTGGGGCATCAGCGCGTTTGTGGGAATTCCCGCGGCGGGCGGCAACACGCCACAATTTCCGCACAGTGTGATTGCGGACAAAGCGAAACGGCCCATCATCGGCGGATTGAATGACGGGCCGGTGTATGGCAGCATCTATAAAAGTCTCATTGGCATTCGCTTGACGCGTCCGGAGGTGTACGCCAACTTTCAGTCGGATTTGGTGGTTTATCACGATGATCTCGGCGATTACTCCACCAACGAGCCGACCATGGACGGAACGGCGGATGCGGTATTTTTTATGGCATGGTTGGCGAGAGAAGAGCATTGATTCTCAACTTGACAATCTTTTGAACTTTTCTATATTGTTCCTGGTAATCAACGGCAGCATGAGATGAACGAAAACCGGAGAGACGATGTTGTTCATGGTGATCGAGCGATTCAAAAATCGTGATGCCTTGCCGATTTACCGGCGCGTGCGCGAGCAGGGGCGCATGCTGCCCGAAGGGTTATCCTACGTTGGCAGTTGGATCGAAGCGAATTTTGACCGTTGTTTTCAGTTGATGGAATCCAACGACGCGCGTTTGTTTCAGCAATGGGTGGCGCAGTGGCACGATTTGGCTGAGTTTGAAATTGTCCCCGTGGTGCCGTCCAAAGAAACCAGTGAAGCGTTGGCGCCGCTGCTCGGTTGATTTTCAAATCTTGAAATGAATGGAATACGGATGACCCAACCAGCGTTCAAACTCACAAACGAACAAATAGCGTTTTATCACCGCGAAGGTTATCTCGCCATAGACGCGATCACGACGCCGGAAGAAGTGGCGTGGCTGCGCGAAATTTATGATCGCCTGTTTGCGCAACGCGCCGGGCGTACAGAAGGCAACCAGTTTGATTTAGCCGGAACTGATGAAGAGGGTGCCGAAGCGAGCTTGCCGCAAATTTTAAGGCCGGACCAATACGCGCCGGAACTGGCGCGCTCACTTTGCCGCGTGAATGCGCTGGCGATTACGAAACAGTTGTTGGGCGCGGCGGCCGAGTATCATGGTGAGCACGCGATTTTCAAGCCGGCGTTGCACGGCGCGGAAACGCCGTGGCATCAAGACGAGGCGTATTGGGACCCTGATCTCGAATACAATGAAATCAGCGTGTGGATTCCGTTGCAAGAAGCCACCCCGGAAAATGGCTGCATGTATTTTGTGCCGCGCAGCCATCTTTTAGAAGTCAAGCCGCATCACCCAATCAACCACGATCCGCGCATTCACGGCTTGGAGATTGATGAAATCGATGCAGCGCAGGCGGTTGCCTGCCCGTTGCCGCCGGGTGGCGCCACGTTTCACGGGCCGCGCACATTGCATTACACGCCGCCGAATCGCTCGCCCATTCCACGGCGGGCGTATATTTTAGGTTTTGGGACGCCGGCAACGAAGCGTGCGACGCCACGTGATTTTTATTGGAATCGCCAAAAAGCCACCGCGCGAGAAGAGCGCGCGCAACGGGCGCAAAACAAATTGTAACCGTGTAAAAGATGATGTGAGCTAAGATTAAAAATCTGCTTAATCAGCTCGATCCGTTTACTAAAATTTTGTAAACGGATGAAGCGGATTGGGTTGATAAACTTGTTTCGTATCAGGAGGCATGCCAATGAAAAAGTTTCGGATGAACCGGCTGTTTGGCAAAACCGGCAAATGTTTGGATGTCGCGATTGATCATGGTTTTTTTAATGAAGTCAGTTTTCTCGGCAGCATCGAAAATATGGAAAAAGCGATTCACGCCATCGTCGCGGCGCAGCCGGATGCGATTCAATTGACGGTGGGGCAGGCAGAAATTTTGCAAAGCCTGCCGGGCAAAGATAAACCGGCGTTGGTTTTGCGCACCGATGTGGCCAATTGTTATAATGCCAACGTGCATGACGTGATGTTTAGTTATGTGATTGATCAAGCCGTCGAGCAGGCGCTGGTGCTCGATGCCGCCTGCGTCGTGGTGAATCTGCTGCGGTTGCCGAATCAACCGGATTTGCACCGCCAATGCGTGGAAAATATTGGACGGCTCAAGCCGGTTTGCGAAAAATTTGGCATGCCGCTGATGGTTGAGCCGTTAGTGATGCAACCAAACGCGGCCAAGGGCGGCTATATGGTTGATGGCGATCTTGACAAAATTCTGCCATTGGTGCGGCAGGCCTGTGAATTGGGCGCCGATATTATCAAAGCTGACCCGTGTGACGACGTGCGCGAGTATCATCGCGTGATCGAGATTGCGGGGCGGCCGGTGTTGCCACGCGGTGGAGGAAAGGCTCCAGAACGCGAAATTTTGCAACGCACGTTTGATTTGTTGCAACAGGGCGCCAGCGGCATTGTTTATGGACGCAATATTATTCAACACGAAAAACCGATTGGCATGACACGCGCGTTGATGGCGCTCGTGCATGATGGCGTGAGCGTTGAACAAGCGCTGAAAATTATTAATGAAAGTTCGTAGTAACGCCTTTAGGCGTTTTCTTTTCCGGAAGTGACAATCCCTAAAGGGATTACTACGAACCTTTCAAAGCGAGAAAAGTTATGGCGACAAAAAGGAAGATCCGTTTCGGCATCATCGGCTGCGGTTTGATGGGACGCGAGTTTGCCGTCGCCTCGGCGCGCTGGCCGGCGCTGCTGGAGATGAAAGCGCAGCCGGAGATCGTCGCAATTTGCGACACCAATCCGCAATTGTTTGATTGGTACACCGACAATTTTTCTGCGATTAAAACCGTCACGACGAATTATCAAGAACTGCTGGCGGCAAAAGATGTTGAAGTCATTTATTGTGCGGTGCCGCATCATTTGCACGAGAAAATGTATGTTGACATCATTCGCGCCGGCAAACATTTGCTGGGGGAGAAACCGTTCGGCATTGATCTCGCCGCCAACCGGCGGATTTTAGAAGTGATTCAACAGCATCCGAATGTTTTTGTCCGTTGTTCCTCCGAGTTTCCTTTTCATCCGGGTGGCCACCAGGTGCACCAATTCATTCACGAGAATCCGTGGGGCCGGATCATCGAAGTGCACAGCGGTTATTTGCATTCGTCGGATTTGAATTTTACCAAACCGATCAATTGGAAACGCATGATCGACATCAACGGCGAGTATGGCTGTTTGAGCGATTTGGGCATGCACGCCTGGCATCTGCCGATTCGCGCGCGCTGGATTCCCCGACGCGTGTACGCGTCGTTATCGAAAATTGTGACGCAGCGCCCCGACGGCAAAGGCGGGATGGCGCCGTGCGAGACTTGGGACAACGGCACGATTCAGTGCGAAGTGGTGCATCCGGCCGAAGGCTACACGTTTCCGATGACGGTGAAGACTTATCGCATCGCGCCGGGCGAGACCGACACGTGGTACATCGAAGTGCTCGGCA